>CP064995.1:600000-900000 GCA_016700015.1 Candidatus Saccharibacteria bacterium | reverse complement strand
GCTCAAATATCTCTTTCAGCAAGAAGTGGGCAAAGCCTTTTTTCTGAATTGCTTCTAGATCGAGTTCGAGCTTTTCAACCTCAGCAGGCACTGCATGCGCCTCAGTGTCATAGAGCTGCACACCCTCGCGTGTGCACACACCAATCTCGCCGTCGTGCAAATACAGTACTTTGTCGGTATATCCTACGAGGGCACTGGCGTCACTTGCCACAAATACTTCGCCTTCGCCGAGGCCTACTATGAGTGGGCTGCCTTTACGCGCCACCACAATTTCGTCAGGGTTTTTATCACTCACTACGGCAATACCATAGGCACCTACCACCAGTTGCAGCGCCCCGCTCACCGCTTCGAGCAAATTCTGGTTTTTTTGATACAGCGAATCAATCAATGCAACAAGCACTTCGGTGTCGGTATCGCTTTTGAAATCATACCCGCGTTTTTGCAACGTGCTTTTCAGTTCAAGATAATTTTCGATAATGCCATTGTGCACCAGGTGTAGATCGCCCGCAGCATGCGGATGGGCATTGCGTTTACTCGGTGCGCCGTGAGTTGCCCAGCGTGTGTGACCGATGCCCACCATGTCACTGAGTCTTGTGTTCCGCTACTTTTGCGTCCAGCTCTGCCACTTTGCCCTTGGCACGCAGTAGCGTAGCCCTGCCTTTGCTGTCTAGTGTCACCACGCCGGCACTGTCGTAGCCACGATATTCCAAGGCGCTTGAGCCCAGCCAGTAGTATTGGTTGAGCCTTTTTACTGCCAATATAGCCAACGATTCCGCACATAGTTTGAGTTTTCCTTTCGCTATGTGGCGCAAAAGAGTGCGCCTATGCTTTTATCATAGCGTGAAAATATTAATTTTTGACAAAATGTATAAATTACAACTATTTATTCTTGTTCGTGACCAGTTGCTTGATTGATACGTGTCGATGAATCACTCTTTGAATCGCCGCCGGCATCAAATACCATTTTTATGTTGTATTTTTCACAAATTTCCGTCTCGGGAACAACCTTGCCGCTTGAACGATCACCGCCATTGGCAAACAGTAGTTCATCACCCGGATGTTGCTTGGCGATCATCTCGAGCGTATTGATGACGGGCGGGTCTTGGTCGATCGACAACACTACCTGGTCCACACCTTTGATCGCACGCATCAGTCGAAGGCGATTTTTCTCATCAAGGATAATCTTACCTTTTTCAGCAACTGCTGCGTGTCGTTGTTCACGATAACAATCAGCCAATCCCCAAGCGCTGCCGCAGCCTCAATCATGTCGATGTGTCCACCATGAAGTGGGTTGAAATACCCACTCACAATAACTACTTTCATATTCCTCCTATTTGTTTAGCTTTTTCTATTATACTCTGTTGTGCTATTTACATTTGTTGATTCTGTCGCTTTCTACAATAGACGTAGCGAGAGGGTTGGTCATATAATATACTCTATGACTAAACTACTTGTTACGGGTGGAGCGGGGTTCATTGGAGCAAACTTCGTGCGCTATACCCTTGCCCATCATCCTGAGTACGAGGTGTCAGTAGTAGACAAGCTCACCTACGCCGGCAACAGCGCCAACCTAGAGACTGTGCTCGACAAGATACAGTTCATTACTGGTGACATATGCGATAAAGAACTGATGGACCGGCTCGTTCGCGATACCGACGTAGTCGTTCACTTTGCCGCTGAAAGTCACAACGATAACAGCCTCCGCGACCCGTGGCCGTTCATTCAAAGTAACATTATTGGAACCTACACCATTCTCGAGGCCGTGCGCGCACACGACAAGCGCCTCCACCACGTAAGTACTGATGAAGTATTTGGTGATCTCGAACTCGATGACCCAAATAAGTTCAACGAGCAGACCGCCTACGACCCTTCTAGCCCCTACTCTGCCAGCAAAGCCAGCAGCGACCACCTGGTACGCGCCTGGATACGGAGCTTCGGTGTCAAGGCCACTATCAGTAACTGCAGCAATAACTATGGCCCCTATCAACATATCGAAAAGTTCATCCCGCGTCAGATTACCAACATCTTATCTGACATCAAACCAAAACTCTATGGTACTGGCGAGCAGGTCCGCGATTGGATTCATGTCGATGACCACAACTCCGCCGTTCATCTGATACTCGACAAAGGCCGTCTGGGTGAAACCTACATTATTGGTGCCGACAACGACCACCTTAACAACAAAGCGGTTATCGAAATGATTTGCGAGCTCATGGACAAACCGTCTGATTGGTACGAGCACGTTAATGACAGGCCGGGCCACGATATGCGCTATGCTATGGACTCCAGCAAGCTGCGTCAGGAACTTGGTTGGCGACCACAATACACCGACACGAGTGGGATGCGCAAAGGCCTGCTCGCTACTATTCGGTGGTATACTAACAATCGCGACTGGTGGACCGCCGACAAAGCAGCAACTGAGGCGAATTACGCGAAGCAGGGACAATAAATTATGGTAGAAAAACAATCGCAAACTCTCGAGTTCAGTAAGAACCTCGAAGCCCACAAAACATCTATCGATGGGCTGGTGTGGTACGACCTACCTGTCCACGGTGACAGTCGAGGCTGGTTCAAAGAGAACTGGCAGCGCGAAAAGATGCTCAGGTGCGGGCTACTCGATTTCGGACCGGTGCAAAACAATGTAAGCTTCAATGCTGAGGCAGGTGTCACCCGGGGTCTCCATGCCGAACCATGGGATAAGTTTGTCTCCATCGGTCATGGCAAAATCTTTGGCGCCTGGTGCGACCTACGCGAAGGTAGCGCTACTTATGGCAAAGTATATACGCTCGAGATGGACCCGTCGCGAGCTATTTTTGTTCCCCGTGGTGTTGCTAATGGCTTCCAGGCGCTTAAAGACAATACGGTGTATATGTACCTCGTTAACGACCATTGGTCGCCCGATGCCGACTACGCATTCGTCAATCTTGCTGATCCCGAGCTTGGCATTACGTGGCCGATAGCTCTTGACAAAGCCGAGATGTCCGACAAAGACAAAGCTCACCCACTACTCAAATCAGTCACACCGCTCAAGCCAAAGAAGGTAATGGTCACCGGTGCGAATGGGCAGCTTGGTCGAGCGCTTCGCGCGCTCTACCCAGAAGCTGACTGTGTCGACCGAGACATGCTTGATATCTCTGATGAAGCAGCTCTACGATCAGCGCGACGCTGGCGTGATTACGGGCAAATATTGAATGCTGCTGCCTACACAGCTGTCGATGCCGCCGAAACACCCGAAGGCCGCCGCGACGCCTGGGCAGTCAACGCACGCGCGGTTGGCAACCTTGCCCGTATCGCCACCGAATATGGCATTACGTTAGTTCATGTTTCATCGGAATATGTGTTCGATGGTACCGTCAGCCCTCACCGTGAAGACGAACCATTTAGCCCGCTCGGTGTGTACGCGCAGTCCAAAGCCGCCGGTGATGTAGCCGCAGCTACTGCCCCGCGCCATTACATTGTGCGTACAAGTTGGGTGGTTGGTAAAGGCAACAACTTCGTCCGCTCGATCGCTGGTCTCGCCGAACGCAATATCAGCCCCAATGTCGTTGCCGATCAATTTGGCAGGCTCACGTTTACCCCTACACTTGCTGCCGGTATCAAACACCTCGTCGACACGCAGGCTCCCTATGGCACCTACAACCTCAGCAATAGCGGCGGTGTGGTTAACTGGGCAGATATCGCTCGCGAAATATACACATTGCTTGGACGTGACGATTTGACGGTAGGTAACACGACTGCCGAGGAGTATTTTGCTGGTAAACTCAGCTCCCCTCGGCCAGCCCATAGCGAGCTCGACCTTACGAAAATCCAAGCAACCGGCTTTATCCCTACAGATTGGCGTGACGAGCTTAAGAAATATTTAGATACGCTTTAGCCGCACTCAATAGAACATACATCCAGTCGTCTTCGAAGTCTTCTTTGCGAAGAGTCTGATGTAAATCAAACTCCTCGAGTGCTGCTACATCATCTCCCGCCACCAACTTCACACCTGGTTTTATGTCCGCGATAAATAACGCGCAAACAAGTGACACTTCCTTACCCATCCACGGATAGATTGCATGAACACTATTAAGGTAGCGGATCCTACTTAAGTCATTTAATCCGACACTAACCTCTTCTTTTAGCTCTCGTTCAAGCGCTTGTTCGTTGTTTTCACCATAGTCCACAAATCCGCCTATACAGTCTAGTCGCCCCTTGAAAGGCTCGTATTTACGCCGGCTACAAACAATCACGCCGCCACCTTTGTGGAGTGCAATCCCAACCGTTGCAACTGGGTTGCGGTAGTGTCTGTGGCTGCAAGCGCCACATTCATATGATGTCTCTGAATGCTTTGTCAGCTTTCCGCTACAATGCGTGCAATATTCCATACGTTCAATTATACGACGACTAGGCACATGAATGAGATGATATACTAGTAACAGATAAAGCGAGGAACCATGAGACGACCCGAAACAGTTCGGGGTGGGAAAAATGAATATGAACCACACAGTTATCCTATTGGATTTGAGGAGGAAACAGCAGTGAAAGGAATTATACTCGCCGGTGGATCAGGCACGCGGCTTTGGCCAATTACAAAGGCTATCAGCAAACAGCTAATGCCCGTCTATGACAAACCGATGATTTACTACCCCCTCACGACGCTCATGCAAGCGGGCATTCGCGACACGCTCATCATCACGACGCCCGAAGATCAGGCTGGCTTCCAGCGCTTGCTGGGTGATGGTTCCCAGTGGGGCATCAACTTGCAATACGAGGTACAGCCCAGTCCTGATGGGCTCGCGCAGGCATTCATCATCGGCGAAAAGTTCATCGGTGACGATAAAGTCGCACTTGTGCTCGGAGACAATATTTTTCATGGCAACGAGCTTGATGCTTCACTTAAACAGTGTACTAATCCCGAAGGCGGCATTGTGTTTGCCTATGAAGTCAGTGACCCAGAGCGCTATGGCGTGGTGGAGTTCGACGAGAGCCGAAATGCTGTGTCTATCGAAGAAAAACCGGCGAATCCGAAGTCAAACTATGCAGTCGTAGGGCTTTATTTCTACGACAACGATGTCGTAGAAATTGCGAAAAACATCCAGCCGAGCGAACGGGGCGAACTTGAGATTACCTCAATCAATGAGGAGTATTTGAAGCGTGGGAAGCTAAAAGTCGTCTCCCTAGCAGCCGGCGACGTCTGGCTCGACACCGGCACCATCGACAGTCTCACCGACGCCGCCGACTATGTACGCGTCATCCAGCGCCGTACCGGCCAAATCATCGGCAGCCCCGAAAAAGTAGCTTTCGAACAAGGCTTTATTACGGAAGAACAATTGTACGAACAGGCGTTGGGTTTGATGAAATCTGGGTATGGTAAACTGATACATTAGCCATTTGAGCTAATGTTTATTACATTGTTGATTTTCTTAATATAACAATAATCGATGTCCCAAACGGAAGCGCCATCACTCTGTGTATTTTTGCTTCCACATACAGGAGGTTGGTGAACAGTGCATTAACCCACTTTGGCAACGGAACATATGATGTTTCAGAGTCTCCCTTACGTCCTAGGGCTTTATTAAGAAAGCGAAAGCCCACCACGAGTGGCAATGAGAATACAATAGCATACGACTTACTTTCGCAGGTTAAACCTGCCTGTGTTGCAACATCACATAGACTCTTTATGGTATACCGGCGCTTGTGATGTAAGGAAACATCGTGGTCGGTCCATAACCATTGATATGCAGGTACGGTGAGGACTATTGCGCCATCATCTTTCAGTATACGAGCCCACTCCCCAAGAGCCCTGTCATGGTCGTCAATATGCTCAAGAACGTCAAAGGCTCCGACAATGTCATAAGACTTGCTTTTAAATGGGAGTTTGGTACTGTCGACCTTAGTAAGTCTAGTGTACCCACGATTTTTCATAAAGCGTATTGCCTCATCTGAGATATCAACATTGTCTACAACACCAAAGCTTTCAAGCATATCGACGGTACCGCCAGTCCCACAGCCGACATTGACAATCTTGCGGATTGATTTATCTTTTACGACCTTAGACATATAGGAACTGATGATCTGTAGTCGGCCAAGGTGCCACCAATATGTCTGCTCACGTTCTGCCATAGTGGCATACTCTACTGTCTTCATATGAATTCTCCGATTACTGTTGCATTTTAGTGATAGGACTATCTATTGATCCATTTTAGCCTGCTACTGTTATCTAGTGCAATTGCTAAAAACACCATAAATATTGGGTACAGGATAGTCGAGTACCGGGGCGCCGATTCCATTACCATAAAGGATAGAAACCAGCCAATCAATGTAAGTGCCAAGAATATCACCGTTGAGTGCGTTGCGAAATCGTGTGGTGTGCACCGAGAGAGCCAATATAGCGAGGCTGTACTAAGCAGAAAAAGCACAGTGACATACATCACCAAGAGAAAATTCATGAGTTTAGCTGTCGTAGATTTTTCGTAACCGTCAATAGATTGATACGCGTTATAGATATAGTTTTGCAGCTCCGCTTGGTGGTATAGCTTGCTAATAAATAGAAAGCCAAGGTTTATCACTCCCAAATTTTTATATCGCTCGACAGCCACCTGTCTTAGCTTTGCGTGACACTCTTCATACTTGAGATTAGCAAAGCTTTCTTTGCAAATCTCAATCATTTCACTATTCATGTATGGCTTCCACTGGCCGGTAGTCTCCCAGCTTGAACCGACATATAGACTGACACCGCTGGGATTCTCTGCAACCTGTATACCGATCTGGTTAGAGACAATATTCGTGTTAATTTTCTGAGCGCCTAAGAATATCGCCAACACTATTAGTAAGCTCACGGTAGGTAGCTTAAGTAATCTGACAGATCCACCCCTTCGCATAAAGCTCATGACATATACCAATGCGACAGCGACTATTGCAACAACAAATATGGGTCTAAAGCTGTTACCGTACCCAATTAATAACCCAAAAAGCACAGAGTACAGCAGTGTGCATTTTGTATTCGACTCTAGCGCATATCGCAATAAGTTATGTGCGACTAATATCGCCGCTACAATCAAGAAATTAACGACTATCACAGGTATGGATAGTAAAGAATACAGTACGTTTGCTGGATTTAGTATCCATATTATAAAAATGATTAAAGGTATATTAGATCCGGATCTTAAGATTTTTCTAAGTAGGATATATATAATACCCGCTGCCAGCACATCAAATAGGGTGTTTAGAAGTATCGTCGCGAGCCATGGGTCTGGAATGATCTTCATGGCCACGCCGAGAAGGTTATTGTAAGCTGCAAGGTATGGAAACTGTGCGACATACCCATCACCATGTACGCTCTGGCCAGCAGCAATAGCTCTTGCCGTGTCATAGAACGTCATTGGATCGGAAATAGGATTATAAGAAAACTTAAAGTAGAAGTAGAGCCTTGATAGCAGTCCGGCAATTACAGTTAGCGCCACTAAAACAATCCCAAAATGCTTCCGTGTTGTCAACTTTTTTACACTCACTTTTATTAAATACGTTACGTTAGTGCTATTTTTAAGTAGCAGGTATATAGCGTACAAGATGCATAAAACGAACACATATGACGCCGGCTGCAGCTGTTGAATGTTTGCTATGAAGAACCATAGTGAAATAGTCGATGCAAGAACCAACACGGAGGATGACATATATCTGTAGGTTTTCTTCACTATTGCTTATCCGGGTATATTTTCGTGCGGATAGAGTTTTCGGTATTTTTGCCGTATATAATCGGTTGTCTTGGCCGCCTCGTCCCAAAACTTTTTGTCCCTATTGAGATTATGGTTTCTTTGTCCTTGGTGGACGCGATATTTTAGATTTGTAGTATGCGCTTTACTGAATGTGGCACCTGACAATAGCAACCCAAGGAAGAAATCCCAGTCTTCGAACTTTCTTTCACTCAAATATTCATCGAAGCGCTGATCTCCGATCACACTTCTTCGGACCATAGCCGACATGTTAACAATATTGCTCTTCAACATCTGTGCTTTGTTAAATTCTGGCATGAACTGTATTTTGTAGTTCGCTCCGAAGTTGTGCATATCTGCATAGACAACATCAAAATTCCCATAGGTTGCTTCCTCGAGCATATTTTTTACATAGTCTTTTGGTAAGATATCGTCAGCATCCAGAAAAATGATGTAGTCGCCGCTAGCATTGTTGAGACCATAGTTCCTAGTTGCCACAACACCCTGGTGGGGTAATAGGTGGGCGGTCACCCTTGAGGGATATCTACTCTCATATCTAGCAATTACTTTTTCTGAGATACCGTCTGTTGAGCCGTCATCGACGATGAGAATATCTATTTTCTTATGTGTCTGTCGAAGCGCACTCTTTATTGCGCTTCCTATGTGCTTGCCATAGTTATAGTTTGTAATAATAATGGACACGCGACTCTCAATTTTCGCTGCTACGGCAGGCCCACTGTTGATGCTTAGCTCGCGCAGAACTTGCGGAAACTCCAGGTCACCCCTCGCCTCTTTTAGAAGGTATGGTGCGGCACGCAACTTACCATCGACCGATGCGAATGCAACAGCATCTTTGCCGAAGTGGAATGCAATATTTACCCAAATGTCTCTTTCAAGGAAGTGCGCCCTGGTCTGCCATACCTGCCCGTACTCAAGCTCAAAATCATCGGCGACGATGTGCCGGCTAAGTATGTCATCAAATGCATCTACGCGCGCCCAGAACATAGATCCTGCACTGAACATGTACTGATCAATATCTTTGCTAATTTTTTTTGCTGCTTCTTTCGGATAATACTGTTGTAGTCGCTTTTTAAGAGTGGGCTCGCCCCCTAGTGACATCCTCACCGCGAACTCCTTGACCCCAATAATCTTAATTCTTGATTTACTCATTTTCTTAAGTATGTTGTCAACGCCTTGGCTACCCGGCAGTAGTGCCGCTATTGTCGTATTTAGCCAATAGGAGGCGCTGGTGCGCGGTATTTGTTTTGATTTTTTACTATGTAGCTTGAGTATGAACTCGTAGCCGGCTGCTCGTACTTTTCTCAGAACATGGAGAAACGGCAGGACATCTCTTCCCCAGTTTGGAACAGTAATAACTGTCACTTTGTGATCATTGTATTCGAGCCTGATGTTTTTATGTTTCTCGGGGACGGTAACAAAAATATCAAACTCCTCGGAAATATATCGTAGGTCACTTGTAAGTGTTTCCCAAAGTTCCGGATAAAAGAGATGTAAAACAACCGCGATTCTTACAGAATCTTTCCTTTGTAGTCCCATCTCTGGAAAAGTTATACGATTAGCCCTATTGCCACTATACTTCGATAACACCTCGGCTGTCCTTAATAGGTTCGCGTGTCCCAGATGAAGAGTTGGCTCAAGCATCGCCCCCTCTGCCCATTCGTTCCATGCGTTAAGAAACACGAGTGGTGCTTTTTGTTTCTTCACCATCTTGCTTAAAACCCGATCAAGCCACGTAGCATATACCTCCGGCGTCGAATTAATAAGTGCGTGGGTATGCCTACCCTTCTTTCTCGCATGGTTATCCCAATGAGGTAAAACTGCCTGGAATGTTGGAAATGAGTATCTATCTATAGCGTCCAGTCTGTCATCAAGCGCGATATCCCGGTAGTCAACCAGTGAACCGTAGAAATTTGGATCGAGTTTTAATGGTTCATAGTTGACTTCTTTAACATTTGCATACTCCGATGCTGCCCCGCCCCATATTACAGAGCCCGGAGAAAAATCGTATAGCGCATCAAATCCGTATTCACGTGGATCACCGTCGGTGTGATTATTGCCGACGATAAGGAAGAGCTCCTTGTTAAATTTATCTCTGAAGTAATCTCTCCAAATCTTTGCATATTCATCAATGTTCGAGATGGTAGACGGCCTGTACACTGCCAGGATTGGCCTTTCACCATCAATAGTGATGTATCTTGGGTCGCTCAGTATCGGAGCGACGTCTTGAATGAACTTCAGCGGATCATCGTCATTATATTTTTGACCTATGATGATTTCGTTGTCCATACCGTCCCAGCGTTTTGTCCAGTTCTCGTTAGCCCAACAGATCATTAAATTAAAATCCCAATCTTTATTTTCTAGAAAGGTATCTATTGGATTGTTCAGTATCTTTTCTCCGCTGAACCAGTAGTAGTAAAACATGAAGCCATGAATACCATATTTCTTAGCAAGATCTATCTGTTCTTTAATCTTTGCCGGTCGATCAAGGTCATAGAACCCCAGATCCGCTGGTAGTATCGGCTGTTGTTGCCCAACGAAGCCTGCGGCTGCAGAAGCAACGTTGGTCCATTCAGTGAAGCCCTTGCCCCACGAGATCTCATTCAACGGTATCTTATGAAATTGGGGCAGATACACCGCAATTAGCCTAGGGTCGCCCTTGGCTGGTGTATACGAGCCTTCTGCCTCGGCTTCATAATAAAGTATTTTTCGATTATTAACTCTCGCTTGGTGCTCAGCCGCTCTCTCTGCAAGATTTACGTTGAGATAGTGCTGTGGTACGGTCGTATCGTCAGTAGCATTGTTCTCAATGAGATGCCTTGGCCTACCAGTCACCCGCTTGTATAGCTGTTTTGTCAATTGGTATGTTGGATAGGTAAGTTTTCGTGCATATGGTACATGATCAATAATGGGAACAATCCGGTTTTTAAGCTTTACAATTTTTTCGTGCATAACACCTTATATTTTAACATAGTTTTGGGCTAGTGATCTATCAGGGCCAGTCTAAATAGTGACAGTTTTGGCGTACAAGTCTAGGCTATACTTGTAAGTAATCCAAGACATGTGCTGCGATATTGCATTTTTCATGTGGATTATGGTTAAATACTACTAGTACTAAAATCCGATAAACCAACATGATACAGCTAAAAAAGAGAGAATTCCCACACAGAAGACAAACAGTGGTCTTTGTTTTGATTGTTTTGGTTGGGTGCACCCTGGCTACTTACGCCTATTCAGCCAAGCTCCTACCATTCAATCAACAGCGAGAGACGTCCGAGACCAATAATACAGCCCTTGACTCTCCGAGTAATAGCCAACAAAGCACGGGCAGTTTGGCAAAGGAGGAAGTTGTGAACAAGAGCACCTCGACTCCTGGTGACTCAAATGATGGTAGTATCCCCGTTGTCATAACGGCTATTCAGCCGGGCGATACGGTACTAATCCGTACTACAATCGGTATTATAGCGACAGAAGGAACCTGCGTATTAAATATGAATGGCCCAGACGGGAAAACATACCGTGGTTCGACAGGAATCCAGGCAATGTCATCAACCTCTACTTGTAAGGGCTTTAACGTGCCACTATCTGAACTATCCTCGGGTAAGTGGACCATCACTATTAGTGTCAAAAGCGCCGGTGCTTACGGCTCGGCAACAGCTGAGGCTACACTGTGATGAGAAAAATGTTGGCCGCCTTGGTCTTCGCGACACTAGCTTCGGCATCCGTATCGGGACAGGCAAATGCTATCGCGTTCGATCCGGGCAGAATAATCGACGATGTTATATTTACCAATAGCTCCACTATGAACGTCACCCAAATCCAAGATTTTCTTAACAGCAAAGTTCCTATCTGTGATACGGATGGCACCCTCCCCGCTTCAGACTTTGGGAGGCCAGACCTAACACACGCACAGTATGCATCATCGCGAGGCTGGCAATCACCACCGTATATATGTTTGAAAAATTTTTCTGAAAACAGCAAGTCAAGCGCGCAAATATTATACGATGTGTCTCAGCAGTACCAAATCAATCCACAGGTATTCCTCGTTCTATTACAGAAGGAGTCTGGTCTCATCACCGACACCTGGCCGCTAGATTGGCAGTATAGATCCGCCACTGGATATGGCTGTCCAGATAGCACGCCTGGCGTATGCGACTCTTCATACCGCGGTTTTACAAATCAAGTGACCTGGGCTGCTAGACTTTTTAGGTCGGTTATCGACCAGAGCCCTAGCTGGTACTCACCATATATAAAGGGTGCTAACTATATTCAGTGGAATCCCAATGCAGCCTGCGGTGGCTCCACGGTCAACATTCAGAACTGGTCAACTGCTGCGCTATACGACTACACACCGTATCAACCAAATGCGGCAGCGTTAAATGCTGGGTATGGAACGGGTGACTACTGTAGTGCCTATGGTAATCGAAACTTTTGGCTATATTTTACTAACTGGTTTGGCACAACAATAGGAGCAATGCATAATGGTGTCGATTATTCACCAGTCTTCGACGCAACCTTCTACTTAGAAAATAATCCTGATGTTATGCAGGCAACGGGCGGTAACGCCGCTTATGCCTTTCAGCATTTTATTACTTACGGCATGCGCGAAGGACGAATAGGGTCAGCAAACTTCAATATAAATAGTTACCGTAATGCCAATGCTGACCTGCGTCTTATTTATGAATCAAACTTGCCTGCGTACTATGTTCATTTCAGTCTATTCGGTAAGAATGAGGGACGGATTACTACAGGCAACGTGCAGATGACACCCGTAACGAAGTATGGTGGCGTTGACTATTCATCGGTATATGACTTCGCATCATACCTCTCTCTTTACCCAGATCTGGCTCAAGCATATGCAGATAACGATGTGGGAGCGATAAAGCATTTTGTTGGACAGGGTATCATCGAGGGTAGACAAGCAAACAGTGCATTTAATGTCACAAAATACCGCGCTAGCTACTACGATCTACGGCTGGCATTTGGAGCAAATATCCGCGCATACTACCTACATTACATTACGAATTGCAGGCGAGAGGGTCGTAGTGGTAATAACGATACGCTCGGTGGTATAACAAAGCTAACGGGTATCGATTATTCACCCGTCTACTCCTTCGACACATACTCACACTATAATGCCGATCTGATGGCGGCTTTTGGCACAACGCTCAATGATAGCGGCTCTCTAAGCCATTTTGTTAATTACGGGATGAGTGAGGGAAGGGTGGCAAGTCTTACTTTCAATGTTTTTATCTATAGGGCGCGCTATCCCGATCTTCAGGCTGCATTTGGCAACAATCTAAAGCCATACTATCTGCATTACATTACAAATGGAAGGCTTGAAGGAAGAATCGCAATCTAGCGTGGACTGTGTGGAGATTTTGTGACGCGATGCTTGACTGTACGAACCTTATTGAGCAACCGGTAGCCCCTCGACCCAGTAATCTCGGCTATTCTTCTGTCCTTTTCCTTATTAACATTTTTTAACTCTTCTACGTGTCGACTCTTGTCGGCAACAAGCAACTTCAGTTCGCTATTCTCTTCTTCAAGCTTCTTTTTTTGCTTCCACTGTTTATAATCTTTGGTCTGCAGCTCTCTATCACTATAGTGCTCACCTACCGCGGCGATATATTCGACAGTCTCCGTAATTTCACGATTACTACAAAGTAGGTAGAAGTAGAGGTGCTGATCTCGCGTTTTCTTAGTAAGATTAAGCACCTTCGTCGCAGTGTCACTGCCAAGGTCATGCTCGGAACCAACGGCAACATATTTCCATGTCGATTGGAAGTATGAATCAATGTTTTTGTAGTATTGCTTGAGGAGCTTCACTAGCTCATCATATTTAAATTCATGTAGATGAAAGTGGTTACCCTCGGCAAATTCAACATCATTCGGTGTAGATATCAGCAATAAGCCGTCAGGCTTAAGTATCCGACGAACCTCGTCGAGAAACTTCCTATAGTTTTTTATATGCTCAATCGTCTCAAACGTCACTACAATATCCACACTGTCGTCATCCAGAGGAATACTCTCACCATCACCTAGGCGGTATTCAATATTCTTACCGCTAAAATACTCCTGTGCATAGCCTATCGCATTTTTATTGATATCAACACCGTACACGAACTTGGCGGTTTCAGCCAGCATTTGAGTACCATACCCGGAGCCACTTGCGATATCGAGTACTGTTTTACCCGATACAACTTGCTTTGCGGCAATATAGCGAGTGACGTGTTCCGCATATATCAGCTTGTCTTTATGGAACTCTGGCACCATGCGCTCATAATCGTTTACTAGTGTGTTGTTGCTTTTTGGCATTATGTTATCACCTCATTCATTACAACTGATATCTGCGGGTCCACCACCCCGCCTGTTATTTCGTGTTTCTTTACGCTAAATGAGACCGCTTTATTTACCCACTGGTAGTAGCGTGTAACAGATAGATCACAGCAGGCAACACTAATATTATAGCTACCATCTGATAAGATATTCTGAAATTCCCACTCTAAACTCACTTTATCACCCTTTTGTATTGGCTTGGTCTTTATATTTTCCTTTAACGTATTTGCTTCAAGAACGTTTGTTCCAGCATTATTATACAAAGTAATGCCATACACGGGCGGCGGTAGGTTCTTGTTTGCCATATATGTGGTTTTGATCGTAACTCGTTCTGTACCCACCTTTACCTCGGCATTATACAGCCTCAGACCTCCCTCTCCCCATATATCTTTCGATTGCTCAACAGTTGATTCGTCGGCTTGCATGAATAATTTTTGATATTCTTGCGCAACATCATCAACATTGCCTATTTTTACTATCTTACCCTTCTCAAGCATAATTGCCTTATCGCAGTATCTCCTAACCGCATTCATATCGTGGGTAACCAGTACTACTGTCTGCTTTTTTCCCTTCAGTGACATGAAGTAGTCGTAGCACTTCCTTTGAAATGCCGCATCACCAACAGCCAATACCTCATCGAGTAACAATATGTCCGCCTCAGCCTTAATAGCTATAGAGAACGCAAGTCGAACTTGCATACCGCTTGAATAGTTCTTTAGCCTCTCATCCATAAAATCGTGCAGTTCAGCAAATTCAACAATGTCGTCATACATATCTAGCATGTCGCTGCGACTAAAGCCGAGGAGCGCCCCATTTAGGAATACGTTTTCCCTGCCGGTTAACTCCGGGTTGAAACCAACCCCTAGTTCAATAAACGGGATCAGGCTCCCTGTGATACTTACACTTCCCTCATTCGGTGTATAAATGCCCGCTATCGTCTTTAGTAGCGTACTTTTACCAGACCCGTTTCGCCCAACTATGCCGAAAAAGTCGCCTTTCTCAATCTCAAAAGATATTCCATCCAGTGGCGTAAAAACCCGATAGCCCTTACGTCCTCTCATGGTATTTATCAATTTCTGCTTTAATCCACTAGTTGCTTCTAGGGGAATCTTAAAAGACTTCTTAAGATTCTGAACCTCTAGTGCAGCCTGCTTTGTTTGCATCTAGATCATCTCCGCAAAATACTTTTGAGTAGACCTGAAGTAGTATGAGGCCATCATGACTACGCCGCCAATTAGGATGAAGGGAATCGCGATACGCCAGTCGGCCACAACTTGATAAAGCGTTACTGCTTGATTTGTCACAAGCACATGTCGGACATCTTGGATAACTTGCGCGACAGGGTTTAGCATAATCCAACCCGCTGCTGCCGGCGCCTCTTTAATAACCATCTGTAAAGGATATAGCACGGGTGTTGCATAGAATGCCGCCTGTAGAAATATCTCCCATAGATAACCGACATCGCGATATTTTGTGTTTATCGCTGCTAAAAAGAAGGCTATTCCGAGGGAGAAAACATAAAGCTCTATTAGTAGCGGAAATACGAGCAGTGCGTCAAAAGTAATCACTACGCCATTCAGTAAACTGAATATAAAGACCACTATCATATTGATAGCGAGGTTTATGAGCGCTGAAACCGTGCCCGATATCACAATGATATACTTTGGAAAATTAATCTTCCGTATAAGGTCGCCCCTCGACACGATAGATTGCAAACCCTGAATAGTCGCCTCTGTGAAGAATCCCCACAAAACCACACCCAACAAAAGGTATACTGGAAAGTGTTCGATATCTCTACCAAGGCGAAGAAACTTCTCGAATACAATGTAAAGAATCACGAAAAGAAATAGTGGCTTTAGCACACTCCATGCATACCCAAGTACCGATCCCTGATAGCGTAACTTGAAGTCAGTTACAACAAGCTCACGCAATAGGATCCGATTTTTCCTACTCGCAATATTGGATAGTTTCATATCTATAGGGTCCATTATATGATAAGAAGGTGACGAAAAACAGACTTGCAATTATTGTTCTCAATTGGAACTGCGCCGAAGATTCTCTCCGCTGCGTTGATTCGCTGCTTACACAGGAGTCGATTAAGCCAGATATATTTATCGTTGACAATGCCTCAAGCGACAATTCGGTAGAACAAATTCGACAATATATCGTAACCAAGGATACCGACCACTTACGGCTCATCGAAAGCCCGAAAAACGATGGATACACTGGGGGAAACAACCTTGGTTTTACTGCTGCGCTAGAGGCGGGGTACCAATTCATTGGTACGCTCAACCCCGATGCAGTCGCCGATAAAGCCTGGACGGATTCATTGATTAGAGAGCTCGGACAGCTGCCAGAAGCGGGTATTGTAACTGGCATTCTAGCCCGAAGCGACCATGAGCATGTTGATAGTACGGGTGATTTCTACACTACTTGGGGTATCCCTGGTCCGCGCGGACGCAATACTAAGCTAGTAGATGCACCAAAAGATGCCGAATGCATATTTGGTTCGACCGGCGGGGGGTTTGTTGCGCGGGCTAGTATGCTGCGCGATATTGGGCTTTTTGATGAGAAATACTTTATGTATTTTGAAGATGTCGACCTGAGTTTTCGGGCTCAACTTGCAGGTTACAAGGTTCGCTACACTCCTAAAGCAGTTGCGTATCATAAAATCAGTGCCAGTACCAATAAGGTGCCTGGTCTTGCGACTACCCAAACGTTTAAAAACCTGCCGATGCTGCTGACAAAAAACGTGCCCCTCTACCTTTGCCTCCACATATACCCTCGGTTCGTTCTCGCTTACTTTTTAATCCTCGGCCACGCCGTCGTAAAAGGACGGGGCGGGCCGGCAGTAAAAGGCTTCCTGCTTAGCTGGACACTCATCCCGCATATGTTCAAAGAGCGCTGGCGAATTCAGAAATCGCGCCGGGTTAGCGATGACTACATAGACAGCATTATTCTGCACGATATCCCGCCCGAACAAACTGGTCTGCGGAAATTTAGGAAACTATTTACAGGGAAGAGCTAGTGAAACTACTCGAATACGAAGCCAAAAATCTACTTGGAGCAGCGGGAATAAAGGTTCCAAACGGAATTGTTGTGGTGGCGAGTCGTAATCTTAGTACAATTAGCCTACCTGCGGTGATGAAATCCCAAGTACCCGTCGGTGGGCGCGGCAAGGCGGGTGGAGTAAGGGTAGTAAAGAATGAAAATGAGCTTCACCGAGTGGTCAATGAGATTTTCGAACTTGAGATTAAGGGCTACCGCCCGCGCTCACTATTAATTGAGGAGTTGCTCGTTATTAAACACGAATACTATTTGTCGCTTGTCATCAATCGTGAGCAAGGCACCATTGAACTAGTAGCACATCGCGAGGGCGGCGTGGAAGTTGAGTCGCACCAGACAGACGAATTCTTTCGCCGCAAGCTTGATGACGATAATTGCGAAGGGGTTGGCGACAGCCTCGCCGACTACTTAGAACTGCCCGAGAAATCGTTTGTGTTGCAAACTATGGTGGAGGAGCTTTATAGCTGTTTTGTTACTAACGATGCGACTCTGCTCGAAATCAACCCCTTGGTCCTAACGGACGATGGCAAGCTGGTGGCGGGCGACTGCAAAATGCTACTCGATGATGCGGCTATGTTCCGGCACCTGGATTGGGACTTTGAGGACAAACCGGCCGACTCTAATTTTGTGACACTGAACCACGAAGGGACCGTGGCGACGATTGCCAATGGCGCGGGCCTGGCGATGGCCACCGTCGATGCTGTTAAAGACGCCGGGCTCACCCCCGCCAACTTCCTCGATATTGGCGGCGGCGCCACAACTGAAAAAGTAGTCGAAAGCTTTCGGCGCATCACTCAGTTCCCGCACGTCAGCGCAATCATTATCAACATTTTCGGCGGAATTGTGCGCTGCGACACGGTGGCGCAGGCGATTATTGAAGCAAAGCGCCAGCTGCCAGAGTTACCCGCGCTCTATATACGACTAAGCGGTAACCGCAGCCAGGAAGCCGCCGAACTATTAGCTGCCGAGCAGCTCACGCTATACGCTACCCTCGAAGGTTGCTTGGAGGCAATGAAATCATGAGCCCTACCGTGTTTACCGGTAAAAACGTCATTGTACAGGGTATCACCGGCACCCACGGCGCCTTTCATACCCGCAACATGATTGCCTACGGCACGCCTATTGTCGCCGGCACGTCGCCTACTAGAGCTGGTACATTGTTCGATGACACGATTCCAGTGTACGCTCGCATAGTCGACATTCAGCGCGACATGCTTGTCGATATAAGTGTCGTGTTTGTCCCAGCCGCTCATGCTAAAGCAGCGATATTTGAAGCAATTGACGCCGAGGTGCCGCTGATCGTTTGTATTACCGAAGGCATCCCGGTACACGATATGTTGGCCGTGCGAAAAAAACTAGAGGGAAGTCGGTCGACGCTCATTGGCCCCAACTGCCCGGGCGTGCTAGTGCCGGGCAGCAATTTGCTCGGCATCATACCGGCCGCGCTGGCAAGCCAGGGCGACACGGCCGTCGTCAGCCGTAGCGGTACGCTCACCTACGAAGCCATGGATTTACTGACACGCCACGGGCTCGGCCAAAAATACATCATTGGCATCGGCGGCGACATGGTACGTGGCACTGGGTTCACGGAATGTCTCGAACTGTTCGAAAACGACCCCGCCATCACGCGCATCATCATGATCGGCGAAATCGGGGGTACTGAAGAAATTGCTGCTGCCGACTATATTCGCGAGCATGTCAGCAAGCCCGTCTATGCCTATATCGCCGGTCACTCGGCCCCAGCTGGGGTGCAAATGGGTCACGCCGGTGCGATCCTAGGCACCAACAAGCTCGAAACTGCTGCCGCCAAAACTGCCTATCTGGCCGAACAGGGCTGTCACACCGCCAAAAGCATTACCGAGCTTATCGCAAAGGTAAAATAGCGCTATAATAGATCGTAATGAAAAAGCTTATTTCTATCCTTATTCCTGCCTACAACGAAGAAGAAGTGTTGCCAATGCTGATGGAGCGGCTTGGCAAGCTCGCTCACGAAAATAGTAGTTATGATTTTGAATTTCTATTTATCAATGATGGTAGCCGCGACAACACACTTGAACTGATTAAAAAATACGCCGCTAGCGACAAACGTATTAGTTACGTCAACTTCAGCCGCAACTTTGGCAAAGAAGTCGCGATGTGTGCTGGCTTCGACTTCGTCAAGGGTGATGCTGCTGTGATCATCGACGCTGATTTGCAAGACCCACCAGAGCTCATACCCCAAATGATTGAGTATTGGGAGCAGGGCTATGATGATGTCTTTGCGCGTCGTCGTAGCCGGGCGGGCGAGAGTATACTAAAAAAGCAAACTAGTAGGTGGTATTACAAAATTCTTCAATCAAGTACCCGCATCCCGATACAGGTCGATACTGGTGACTTTCGCCTTCTCGACCGCCGCTGCATCGAGGCGTTACGCTCATTCCGAGAGAGCGAGCGTTATACGAAAGGTATGTTCAGTTGGATAGGATATAAGAAAAAGGAAATTCTCTACGACCGCGACCCGCGGGCGGCTGGCGAAACAAAATGGAATTACGCCAAACTCATCAATTTGGCTATCGATGGTATCACCAGCTTTACTACTGCACCGCTACGGATTTCGTCGTTCATTGGAGCAATTATCTCATTGATTGCGTTTGTGTATATTATTTATCTGCTACTACGGCCCCTTTTTGGTGTACCAACAGTACCCGGCTACGCTTCGACTATGGCAGTTATATTGTTCATGGGCGGCGTGCAGCTACTGAGTATTGGCATTATTGGCGAATACGTTGGCCGGATATTTAACGAAACCAAGAACCGGCCGCTCTACCTCGTCGAAGAGTATCACGAGGCTGTTCGTGACAAAAAATAGCCGCCAGATAGGACGTTTTGGGCTGGTGGGTATCATCAATACCGCCATTGATTTTGGCGTGTTATTTATCTTAAAATTCCTTGGCTTACCAGTTGGGCTTGCTAATATCATTTCGACAAGCGCTGCTTTTAGTTTCAGTTTTTTTGCTAATAGGCGCTATACGTTCAAGTCGAGCGGCGCCAATATTGTGCGCGAAATGCTACTTTTTGTTATTGTGACACTATTTGGGCTATGGGTATTGCAAACAGTGGTCATTCAACTTAGTCTGCCAGCATTCTCAGTACTAACTGGACATACAGATACGGGGCTGTTGTTAGCAAAACTCCTCGCTACCTGTGTATCACTAGTTTGGAATTATATTTTCTATGCAAAATTAGTGTTTAGAAAACACTAACGTTTATAGTCGTCTTGTAGACGTATAATGTCGTTTTCATCTGAGTGATGCCTATTGTCAGTGTGCTGCCAAATTTCAGCTACCAGTGTGTAGTTTTTACTATAGGGCTCCGAGCAAAGGCGGTGTCGCTCCCCCGCATCAAACTGCACGACTTGTCCAGCCCTGCCATGAATCAGTATGTCAGGCATAGCGTCATCATGGCTACGATAATAGGCGCCAGCGGTCAAAAATCGCCAGCGTTCCGCTCGCCGACTATGGTACTGCCAACTAAGCCGATGCCCTGGTGCCACTAGTAGGAACTTTGGGCTCAGCTCGACATCTTTGCGGCCAAGTTTAGCTTCAACAAGACTAAGCCCTGGGAAAAATTCCTGAACAAAACGCTCGGCATCATCACTTGCCATACGGTAGTATGCACCCCACGGCTTTTTCAAATCTTCTTCAACGATATAATAGCCAAGCTCCTTTATCCGGTCATGCACCATTTTGCGCGCTATCTCTATAGGAGTATCGACGACCAGCTTAGGAAAGTTCTTCGCCATAAAGGCACTAACACTTCGGTATACTTCACGTGCCTTATAGCGAGCATTCTGTGCTTCCGACTCAACAATCAATAAATCTTTTCCGCCAAGCGCATCGCGCAACCCGCGCCGTAGCCGCCATATAAAGACACGGAAAGGGGTGGTCTTACCCAGCTCTACGGCAGCAATAGCCTTAACCGACAAAGATGGTTCCTTTTTTTCACTTTGCTGTTTCATGGTATCTATTATAATACCGTATACTAGCAATATGCATATTGTTATCGATGCACGGATTATCAACAGTTCGACTGGCCGCTATATCGAGCGGCTACTTACCTATCTACAAACAATCGATCACGACAATCACTACACGGTACTTGTACCATCTAAAGACATGTCATTTTGGCAGCCAACCGCCAAAAACTTCACCCTTCAAGCGGCTGATTATGCTAATTATTCATTCAACGAACAGTTCGGTTTCAAAAAATTTCTCGAACGACTCGAGCCAGACCTTGTGCATTTTTGTATGCCACAACAGCCGGTTCTTTACCGAGGTAAAACTATCACTACATTCCACGATCTCACCCTCCTAAAAACATGGAACAGTGATAAAAATTGGATTGTCTACCATATAAAACAGCTTGTTGGTCGCCTTGTGTTTTTCTATGTAGCTCGTAAAAACACTGCTTTACTTGTCCCTTCTGAGTATACGAAACAAGACTTGTTGCAGTTTAGTCACGTATCGCCCACAAAAATTACCGTAACCTATGAAGCGGCCGACATTACCCCTACTCAAGCCGAACCATACCCCCTGCCCTACAAGCACTTCCTGCTGTATGTTGGTCAGCAGCCTGACTACAAGAATATTCGTCGCCTCGCTGCAGCTCATCAAAAATTACTAGCTGCTTATCCTCACCTCGGGCTTGTACTTGCCGGGCGACTAAAGGACGATGCGAAGGCAAACCGAAATTACTTTGAAAAGCAGGGGTATAAGAATATTCATTTTACAGATTATGTGTCTGATGAGCAGCGCGACTGGCTTTACCAGCACTGCGAGGCCTATTGCTTCCCTAGCCTTATGGAAGGGTTCGGCCTACCAGGCCTTGAGGCTATGGCCCATGGTGCCCCGGTCGTCGCGAGTAACGCAACTTGTATTCCTGAAATTCTTGGCGATGCCGCACTCTATTTTGACCCTTATAGTATCGACGACATCGTCCATTCGCTGCAACAAATTATTTCTAATAAAAAACTTCGCTCACAGTTAGTGGCGCGCGGATATAGTCAGGTAAAAAAATATTCGTGGCGACGAACAGCTGAACAAACGCACGCCGCCTACCTTGACGCGCTGCGTCATAATTAATGCTGCTATGAACTCTTCTGAGCAATGATAATATGACGTTCGCGACCTTCGCCTTCACTGAAAGTCTGAATATCGGAATACTCCTGAGCAACACGGTGGACGATGCGACGGTCGGCGGCATTAATACGAGCAATATGGCTATCACCAGTTGCACGAACCTCCTCGATCCAGCCACGAGCTTTTTCGGCAATTTTTTCTTCACGCTGCTTTTTATAGTCGGCAACATCGACATTGACTCGCACTAGGCTAGCCCCCTGGTTCCGTAGCGCCGTACTAATAACAAACTGCAGGCTGCGCAGCGTTTCGGCATTACGACCAATCAATATACTATTTAAGTCACTTGACTCAACGTGGAGTTCGATGATGTCTTCTTCGTTTGTTGCGGTAACTTCAATATTCTCGCCGAAAAACGATACGATGTCTTGTAGAAACTTGCGTGCAAATTCAATTGATTCTTGTTGGTTCATACTTACCTACCTTTCACCTTGCGGTTATCTTTGGCTTTGATACGGGTGATGTTGCCTTGCTGGGCCTTTTTAGCTCGCGCTACCCCACTCGGGACAGGTGATGTCTTCGGGGTCTTTCCTGGTATTGTTTCTCCGGCGATCCCTTCAAGTTCTTCACTATCTTTACCAAGTAGGTAGTGTTGTTGCGCAACCGCAACAAGGTTGGAAACAGTGTAGTAGAGTGCTAGCGCACCCGGTAGGCTTACCATAATGAAGAACATCATAATTGGCATAATCTTCATCATATTTGCCATCATCGCAGCACTCATCTCGCTGGGGTCAGCTTCTTTACCGGCGGCAGTATCGGCCATAATATCCCTAAACCGCTTACTTGACTTACCGGTTGGCGAGGTCTGTTTGGTCATAATATATTGTGTCACTGCAGCGATAATCGCTAGCACCAGCAATGCGATATCAACACCTTGACTACTAAAAGCAGTTTTAGTGATGTCGATAAATCCAAGCATTGAATGATTAAAATTATTCGGATCAGAAATAATTTGTTGAATAGCGGGTATAGACTCTAGTCCGTCATACATATTTTTCGCCACTTGATCACGGTGCATTGTGATGACTTGAATAACCATGTAGAGTCCAATAAAAATCGGTAACTGAACTAATAGGATTAAAATCGACCGGAACGGGTTAATACCATATTTTTTGTATAGTTCCATTTGCTGCGATGCTTCAAGTTGCTTATTGCCACCCGCAGCAGCTTTAATTTTTTTCAGTTCAGGCTGCATTTTGCGCATCATTTTTGTCTGATGCAACTGACTGCGCACAAGCGGATACATAAGTGTGCGTACTATGATAGTAAAAAGGATGATCGCGATACCAAAATCACCGCCAGGAATGATGCTATAGAGTAGCATTAATGCGTTGAAAATAGGGTGAACAATCAGTGTATCAAACATTACAAAAACTCCTAGACTTTCTGTTATTATACCACCTCTTGCACCGACACACTAGGTGATAACACGGCTTCGCTGCAAGAGTTCGTGGAGTACAGTTACCAGTTCCTTGTGTTCAGCTGATAGGACTTCAGCGCTTGTCACAATCACCGCAATATCATGTGCCGTCGTAATAGATGGTAGCTCTTGGCGAAGCACCTCATAAAGACGTCGACGAATACGATTTCGGCCAAAGGCACTCTTGTGTACTTTTTTACTCACTACCACTGCAAGACGTGATGATTTGCGATGAGGATTAGCAATTGCTTTAACAATAAAATAGTGCGACCGAGCCGCATCGGCGTTTTTATAAAGGTAGCGAAGGCTTCCATACCCATGGAAACGGAGGTGCTTGGCAATCATTGTTCTAGTATAACAAAACCGCCCCGACTCTTGGGGCGGTTAACCGTTAAATCGCAACTTTAGCGCGACCTTTTGCGCGTCGTCGCTTGAGTACAGCGCGGCCCGCCTTTGTCGCAACACGAGCGCGAAAACCGTGGGTTTTAGCACGGTGACGTGTGTGTGGTTGGTAGGTTCGTTTTGGCATATCTTTAGTATTATACCTCTATAGCTCACTTTAATCAATATTTCTTGCCTGATTTACAAGAATGTATCCTTCCTATACTACTTTTCCACATTTTATCGATTTATATCCACAGAAAAAACAGGGGTAGTACGTAGTTGTGGATAAACTCTCCCCCGTGGGTTATTTGCTAGCACGAAAAAAAATCCACAACACTCGGCTGGTTGTGGAAAACATTTTACTCCGGTACAATAATAGGTAGTTAGACATCAAAACATGAGGGAGAACTAGGGGATGCATAATGTGCTATGGCAGAGTGTCTTGGGTGAAATAGAGCTCTCTGTTTCGCACGGTAATTTTGAAACCTGGTTTAAGAACACCGACATTGTTGATCAGGATGCTTCTTCAATCACCGTTGGCGTAGCCAATATCTTTGCCAAGCGTCAATTTGAAGTTAAGTTTGACCAGCAAATTCGCGATATCCTAAAAAGGAATGGCGTGAGTGTTGAAATGATTCGCTATGAAGTAAAGACTGCAAAAAAACGGGTGATTAGCCGTGAGACGACCGGCACAACAGCCGCCGACGAACTTATCACCCCTATCACTCAGAACCGTACCAACACAAAAACCCCGGCTACAACACTTAACCCTCGTTATACATTTAAAAACTTTATTGTTGGCGGCAGTAATGATCTCGCCTATACTGCTTGTCAGGCGGTAGCTGCTAATCCTGGCATCAAATATAATCCTCTGTTCATCTACGGTGGTGTGGGACTAGGTAAGACTCATCTCATACAAGCCGTTGGCAATGAAATCATCGCCAAGAGTCCTACTACAAAAGTCGCCTATATAAGTAGTGAAACATTTGTAAAAGAATTTTTAGATAGTATTCGTTTCAAAAAGACTGGTTTTAGTGACCGCTATCGTAATGTCGATGTCCTCATTGTCGATGATATGCAGTTTATCGCTGGTAAAGAGAAGACTCAGGAAGAATTCTTCCATACATTCAATGCGCTTCATCAAGCAAATAAAGCTATCATCATTGGTAGCGACAAGCCGCCGCGAAGCATTCCAACTCTCACCGAGCGTCTTCGTAGTCGGTTTGAGTGGGGTATGGCGATCGATATCCAGATGCCTGATTTTGAGACACGGTGCGCTATTGTCGAGACAAAAGCGGCACAGTCTGGTGTATCACTCGAACGTGAAACAGTCGAATACCTCGCCAAAAATATCAAGACAAATATTCGCGAGCTCGAAGGCGCTCTCAATCAACTCCTTGCCTATGCGGAGATGCGCGGCATCTCGCCTGATGTCCATACGGCTGAAGGCCTAATTGGTATTGTTCGCCATAGTCGACCTCAACATATTACCCCCCGACAGATTATTGAAAAAACCGCCAGACACTTCCAGATTGATAGTAAAGAAATTTGCGGTAGTAAACGCGATAAACATATCGTTGTTCCCCGCCAAGTTGCCATGTATCTACTGCGTAGCGAACTTCACCTTAGCTTTCCAAGAATCGCCAGTGAACTTGGTCGCAAAGACCACACCACCGCAATTCACTCTGTCGAGAAAATCGAGAAATCAATCAAACTAGATTTCCTCATCCGCGAACAAGTCGCAGAGATAAGAGAGAAGCTATATGTATAATTTCCCTCTCACCTGTGTACAATCTCTGGAAAACTTGTGGTCTTGGTTAGGTAAAAAATGTGTTCAGCTATCAACCCACTGTGTACATAAAGACATTCTGCCTAGTGTTATGTGGAGAACTGGCAATCTTCTCCACATACTATTCCCTGGTTCATCACCACTTTTTTCCACAGTTAGTCTAGCTAGCCCACCCCTGTTCCGCTATCACTTTTACCCACTTTCCACAGCACCTATAATAATAACCACCTTTGGTTAGAAAGGATTTTATAATTACAATGGAACTTTCTGTAACACAAGAAAATCTCGCTCGTGCACTGACGGCAGTTGGCCGAGTCGCTAGTAATAAGACAGGTTTACCGATTCTTAGCAATATCCTGCTTCGTACAGAAGGTAATCGCCTACTCGTAGCGGCAACAAACCTTGAGATTGCTAGTACGTATCATATTGGTGCAAAAGTAGCCAAGCAAGGATCGGTGACTATTCCAGCACGACTGGCTAGTGAATTTGTTAGTAGTCTACCAAAAGGCACAGTCAACCTATCTGCGAAAGGTGCGCATATGACAATCAGCTCTGGTAGTTATAACTCGGTTATTCACGGTATTGAGGCTGATGAGTTTCCCGAACTACCAGCAATCGATGAAACAGAATCGGTTAGTTACACTATTGCAGCTACCGACTTTAAGCAAGCAGTCAATCAAACTATTATAACTAGTAGTAGTGACGCGACGCGCCCGGTCCTAACTGGTGTCTACTGGCATTCAGTTGACGGCTCGCTCTACCTTGCGGCTACTGATGGGTATCGACTTGCAGAACGAAAACTCCTTGCAACGAAGAGTCAAATTGCTGCAATCGTCCCTTCATCAAGTCTTCAGGAAGTGCTTCGTACACTGAGCGATACGGTCGACGAAGTTGAAGTACTTTTCGATAATACCCAGGTGCGTTTTCGGGTTGGAGAAGCAGAGATTACGAGTCGCCTGATTGATGGTAACTATCCTGACTATCACCAGCTTATTCCCAAAGAGTCAGAAACAACCATTACTATCGGTACCGAAGAATTAACGCGCGTGGTAAAAATAGCCGGACTTTTTGCGCGTGAATCTGGCGGTAGTATTACTATCACTGCAAGTGCCGAAGCCCAGGAGGTCAGAGTTCATTCCATTGCTAGTGAGCTTGGTGAAAATACCAGTAGTGCAAAGGCGGTCATAACAAGCGACGGCCAGGTGACACTTAATTCACGCTATATTAGCGAAGCGCTTAGTGTGCTCGATGGTGACACGGTAGAATTTCGATTTAGCGGCAAGCTTTCGCCTACTGTACTTAGCGTGAGTGCAAAGAAACCGAATTACATACACATTATAATGCCGCTCAAAAGCTAGGTAGTATAGAATGAAGTTGAAAACATTGCGGGTACAGAATTTTCGTAACCACGATAGCTTTATCTGTGATTTTTCTCCTACGACAACGCTGATATATGGAAAAAACGGCAGTGGAAAAACTGCACTACTAGAAGCAATTTATGAGACATATCGTGGCGTTTCGTTTCGCGGTAGTGACGAAAATATATTAAATACTCGTCATCAATGGTACCGGGTTGACACTGCTGACGATATGGTTAGGCGCACTATACTCTTTGATAATAGGAGTGATAAGTCGATAAAACAATTTATTGTCGATGGTAAGAAGTCGCTGCGTCTACCGGTAAAATATAAATTCCCGATTATACTTTTTACCCCTGATGACTTGCGCCTCATTGGCGGCTCTCCGGCCCGCCGCCGCAAATATCTCGATACAGTCATTGGCCAATATGACACCACCTATACAGCAAATCTTCGCCGCTATGAACGTGCGTTGTTACAGCGAAATAAATTACTCAAGCGACCCGATGTTAGCCAAGACATGTTATTTTCTTGGGATATCATTCTCAGTCAAACTGGTGCGCAGATCATAGCGGCACGTCACAATTTTGTTGGGATCATTAACCAGCAGCTAACGAGCTATTACCGACAAATTGCTGGTGGCAGCGACATACTTGGTGCAAGCTATACTCATGTTGTATTGGCTGCCCCTACGCTACTTGCGCAATACGAAGCAAATTTTGCTCGCGATCACTTATTAGGTACAACATCGGTTGGGCCTCATCGCCATGATTTTATGATTGAACTCAATACAAGCCATGCCTCGGACACTGCCTCGCGTGGCGAGGTTCGTACTATTGTCTTGGCTTTAAAATATATTGAAGCGAGTATTGTTCATCGTCACACTGACATATATCCACTTGTACTACTCGATGATGTATTTGGTGAACTTGATACTGCAAGACAAAAAAATCTTCTTAGGTTCTTTGTTCATAACCAAGTTATTATTTCCTCAACTAATAAGCATCGTGCGACTAAAACAATTACACTCTATTCCACTACTAATTCAACCTGATTCAAATCTATACCATTTGTTTGCAGATATTGCTTTGATTCGTCCAAACAGTTGCTAACTGGATTGTCGTTGATACCACTAATAGATACTCTTGGTTGGGTAACATTGCTGTATGTAATGAAGCATGCACTATCTATGACGGTTGGAAGAAAACGTGCAAGTCGATAAACAATATCGTTCTTTGGTTTTGGGCTAGATAAAGATATTTTTGAAAGCTGGTATAGATCACCGGATACTCGAGAATTGAAATAGATATCGTCCTGTCCAAGGCCGATATATGAAATAGATTGACCAGATGGCACGGTGCTTACTAGCCGTGATTGTCCTTTTTCTATATCTAGCGCCCATATATTGCGCTGATCGTTATATACAAGTAGTGACGAATTTTTCCATGTTAACTGATTTGTATTACCTGCCGGTAGAACGAGGATGGTTGACATGTCTGGTATACGTAACACTTCATTCATTGAGTCACCAGATATCGCGATCTTAGATCCATCGGGCGAGAGGACGATCTCATACGCATCGACATCTTGCTTAGTAGCAATCTTTTTGCCGTCAAGTGTGATAATAACTAACTTTGGTTCTTCTTTAGACACGCCATCTCGTTGCTCTGGGCTACTTTCGAGGATGGCGATGTAATCACCATTTTTTGTTGAACTAATAGTAATGCTACTACTGTCGCTTCTATATACTTTCCTGTATGTTTTTCCGATATTAGATGTAGTATAGATTGTGCCCCTATCAGCAAAGAGTATACGACCGTTCGTGTCAATTGTGTATAGAGTATTTGCATCGAATTTGAAAGTTGTAGGTGGCTCTATTTTAATAATTTCTTTCCCGTTGTAGTAGTAGAATGATAACGTATCTGGTTGGCGGAAGATTGCGTGGTCGCTATCAGCCCAATAGCCAGAATCAAATGTAAGATTTGGTTCGATACTTACGGGGACTATGCTTGTATCATTACTTAATATCGATATACTGCCGTTTATACCAAGATATTTAACCGTTGTATTAGAAAAACCTCCGTTTTGCACTTCAATCGGTGCTACGGGTACTGGTTTAACCGTGACATTTTCAGGTACTTCAAGTCTTATTTCAGAGTTGAAAAAAGGTTTTACTACATAGACCTTCTGTTGCGTATTAGTGTACTTTGATGCGCTGATGGTGTATGAGCCGGTGGGTATGAAACCAGAGATTGATCCGGTCCCCTGTAGGACGCTGATTACACCTCCGCTTGGCATTGCACTCAATAACACCCCATTGTCGGATTTAATACTCACATAGCCATAGCCTGAGATTCTTAGGAAAGTAAAGAAAGCAATGACCAATAAAATTACTACTAACCCAATACGTATACGACGGTCTGAGCGTAATGATGCTAGTATGTCTTCCATATCAACTCCTCCTTATTTCCATGATGGATAATCAGATGGTACCGTACCGGTGAGTGGTCGCCCGCCGATCGTGCCTTCGGGTCCCCCTATGCTTTTCATAAAGTCTGAGAAATTCTGTCCCATTGCAGTTCTTTGTCCTTCCGAGTAGCCACCGCCAACGACTTTTGCAGCCGTACGCCCATTGACCGCCCAGCCACTCTCTGACCATGCGGTAAACATACCGTGTAGATCACAAATCTTTGTATTTGCATCAACTATATCTCCTACATTAACCGTAATGACGCAGTTCTCTGCAAAGAATATTGATTTACCAGCGGCAGGACCGGCTGTTAGTTTGTATGTCATGAATGAACCAGGAGTGCCAGGCCAACCGCTTTCGGCCTTGTTTTTTCTTACTACTTCTACGACACCTGGCCCTACTGCATAAATCGGCCCCTCCCCTCCCATGTCGATCCCTTGGTCTATGCGCATAGACCAAAGGCCAGCTACATCTCGATAGGGGTTCTTGTACCCAGAATCAAGCGCACTGCCACAGCTACCGGATGTTGAATTAGCACCAGGCGCTTCGTTGTCTTGAAAGTCGACGAGTGCACGCTGAGCATTCGTCGCACGCGGACCGGTGAGGCTGTACTCGCCGCTAACTTCAACAATGCGACTGTAATCGACAGCCGCCTGGGCGGCTCCCTCTGGTGTATTGAGTGCCGATTTTAGTAGGGGTATTACGCTGCGGTAGGTACTACTTTCTGACATTTCTTTCCACGCGAATGCAAGTTGGACGCTGAGTGAGTAGATATCGGCATTGGTTGAAGAGGCAAAGTTCTTGAGGTTACTCCATCTTCCGCTATCCCATTGCACAATTCCCCAGTGACTCCCATTACTCGCTCTTGTATTGAGCGTGTAGGTATCTCCGCCTGTCTCACGCATCAAGTTACCAACAATTCCCGCTGACCCACCCTTACTAATCCCCTTACTCAAGAAAAAATTAAACGCCTTCTCCGCATCATTATTGCCAACAAGTGACCCCTCGCCCACTCCAATATTTGTACTATTGTTTGTCACAGATGTGGGGCATTGGCAAGCAGATAATCCATCGGTTGCACTAGGCTGCGAAGCGGTACTGCCTACGGCTGGTGTTACAGTTGGTGTAACATCTGACGATTTTTGGTATTTAGTGCCGTAGTCGGAGCCTAGAATTTTAATAACGGCTTCTTTTGCTCGAATAACACTTGTGACATAGGCTGGGTCTGTTGCATAGCCCGCTTTAGCAACTGCTCGTATATACTCATCTGGATTATTAGGATAAGCCAGTGCCGGAGCATACCGTGAATTACTGTGAATAAAGTCAGCATATCCAGCAAATCCTGCCTGTGCATCTGGGTAAGCACGAAAACTTGCATTGACAGTTATCCATGTGCCGTTGACGAACTCTTTCGTCGGCATTGTAATAGTTTGGCCTGTCCACCCACTACTCGCCTTTATGCCAAAGAAGTTATTTGCCTGGGTGGTGAGCTTCGATCCCCCCCATCCAGACTCATGACCGCCCTGTGCAAGAATAATCTCCCAGGGTATCCCCTGCGCTGGCCCAACCGCGTAAGCTGCGTCGACATATGCTTTGACAAAAGTCTCCTGTGTGCCGGTAATTTTACCCGCTGTTATCGACTCATTTGTACCACCCATACTACACCGCTGCGCATAGGGATCGTAATAAAGGATATTATTGTCGCTATAGAATTTATAACAAGCTTCTTTATCTTCCTTTGTACCCTTCAAATCACAAGTGTCTGATTGTGCATATACGCGGGCGACTTGAAGTGGCATGATTGATGTCACGATAGAAAGGACGATACTAAGGCTAACACACATAACCCGACGTAAATTGATGTGGTTAGATTTGAGTACGATACACCTAACCACACTAACTGTGTAAGAGTGTTTCGTGTAAATAGTTTGGTTAATTGCGAGTATTTTCATAATATTTCTAGTTAGGGTAAATACCGATATGAACATGGTTACATGTGTCGGAAATTTGTATGGATCTATTACCAGGTGGGATGATGACAGCGTCTGCAGCACGGCAGTCAACCTGTCCAAGTTGCAATTTTTTATCTGGCAAGATTGTAAGTGCATCTTGGTAAACTTTAATATCTGCAGGTCTTGCGCCAGTTGAAGCTGCGCCATCCACAATTGCAATGTCAACAGCACTACCACCACCGTTTACCCAGTGGAGGCTAGTCGATGTAGTGAAGGTATTAGTACATAGCCTGTTAAGTGATGAGATGTATATTGATCGTGTGGTACCGAGACTTGCGATTAATTTCAGGATACCGGAATCAATACGACATCCGAATTCTCCCCGGGCGTATGCTTCGAACTGGTATCGATACTTAGACGATATGGTGATACTTTTGTTAGCAAGAATTTGCTTGGCAAGTTCCTGATCATTGCCAGACGCAGGGATTACAGAGCTTGACTGGGGGGTGCTAACACCACTTAAATCAGATGTATCTTCAGTACCATTTTCGAGTACATCCTGTACGCGAAGGTCGACAAAATGGAGGCTAAACAGTGCCTTGAGTCGCTCATCACTCCCCCCATACATACAGGTATCATCTTCAACGATAGCCCCTGTTGTACATGCCTGCACCCACTTCATATATTGATCACTCACCGGCTCAAGCGATTCAGGGTTGATGTGATTTTTTGCAATTAATTCCTCATTAACTTGTTCAGGACCAATGTCTAGGTACTTGACAGGAATACCACGTTGGACAACACAGGTTGCCGAAGTTGCGACGTTGAGATCGCGATATTCATAGTCTTCACACTGGGTATAGTCACTTTCTGATAGCGCAGAAGCTTTTGTCGATCCGAATAAATTGCCAAATGTCGAAGTGACAATTGCCCCAGCTGACGATATTGCCCCGGTCATAGAGCTAGAACGACCAAGGTAGGGCATGAGACCGGTATAAAGAGAGCCCATAAATGTCGCGGTACTATTGACGTCGAATGGACTTTTGGTAGCGCGCTCGACGTCTTTATACTGTGCGACAATCTGGTTATTAAGGTCGTTGTAAACCACTGCCTGAGCAGGACTTAACACGCCATTCCCACCAAACCCGGCTGTCTGGCTAAGCATATCTGCTGCTCCAATAGTAAATGCGCTGCCAGCTGCATCGCCAATGGTATTCTCGTCAATAATAATACCTGCGACCATGTCGGTCGCGATAGCGATGAGAAAGCCTAGTACGTAGTCCATTGCGGCACCTTCGGCCGCACCCTTGACAACGTCCCTGAGAAGTACCTTGAGTAGTTGCGTTATTGCGAGTTTGGCGGCGGCCGCACCGCCTTTGATGGCCTGTCCAACACCGGGGATGAATGAAATTGCAGTACCAACTGTTTGTGTGATTGCATTACCAGCTATATTACACGCGGTCTTACCGCGTTTTGCATCACCGCCCCCTATTGCTTTTAGCACACCGCTTGCTACGCCGCTAAACTCCCCACCCAGTCCACCACCAACAAGAAACGGTGTTGCGTCTTTACCAATACCCTTGTCACCGTAGGCGACATGCTTCCAGGCGGTCGAGCTGTCCCAAGGAAGTGATTTTGTTCCATTGCTATAACTTACCGTTTTAGTCAGCAGTGTTGCCTGGAAACTCACATCACCAGGAACTGCTTTATTTGCCTTAATCATACTTGCGACTGCCAGAAACGTCATTGCAAAGCGAATTTCTTGTTGAGACCGAATAACCTTAGCTCCCATACCGATGGCATTTGCCATAGTTGGAATCATGCAAACGTTATCGAGCACACTGAATGCATTGACCGCGCCCACGACGGCTTTAAAGCCATTTGGTTGTACCGCCTTGAGATTGTTTTTAGCCACATCTTCTGCACTGGTGCCAAGGCTATTTTCGGCATTAATACTCGCGTTTTGCTTTTTTGTATCCTCGACACATTTTGCGTCACAACTATCAGGCTGTTTCACCGTAGATCTTTTTGTGAAACTTATGCCGTAGCGGGTAATATCAATCAACTTTTTTAGGCGAGACTTGTTTGCTTCTTCGTCTTCACCCTTAATCCCTTCAAACGGGCTGGCTTTTGACGTCTTACTGCGTGAGAGTGATTTGTGTAGTACTTTGTCGTGTAGACCAAAAAAATTACTGTTATACGCCGTCAAGAGGGCACGGCTGAACGTAGCATTAGTACGCGAAAACTTACTAAAGTCTTTTGGATCGATCCGGACCTTATTACCACCAGCATCGGTAAATATCATATGAGACACTTTATTTCGACCGATTACTGATTTACCGTCAGTGACCACTTCGATACCAGCATTTTTGAACGCTCGTATATTAGCGTCAGACATAGTACCAAACTTACAACGCACGCTAACAGCGCCTTTACAGAAACCGGCAGTAGTATTGTTAATTTTAGCTTCAAGCAGAAGTGTCTTTCGTTTTTCGAGTGAGGCGAGCTGAAGATTAGTTTTCTCGGTAATGATTTCGGCAATATGAACAAGTAATAGTCCGGGCCCGCCAAAAAAGCTCACTAGTGAAGAAAGCGCGATTAAAACACCAACAATACCACCAATTGGCCCGCTCTTTTTGAGGCCACTAACAAGCCGGTTACCACCACTTTTCTGCGGAGATTCTTGGACATTGTTTTGCCAAGCACCAGAAGTTTCCGACTCAGCATCGCGTACTGTAGCTGCCTCAGACTCGTTGCCAAATTGGCTTTCTAAGTCATCTAAGCCGTCAGACGAGCGGTCGTAACCCGGAATTGCGTCGTGTGACCCGTCGAGCGCCCCACTCGTCTCGGCTTTGTGAAGCGAAGAAGCACCGAAATCGTCGTAGGCGCTTTGGATATCAGTGGGATCGTCAACCTTTACGGGCATGTTATCAGTATACTCCTATTACCCCTGTGGTGGTTGGTTACTTGGCTGGATTTGTTGTTGGAGTGCGGACTGCGGGTTGGTGGTAATGAGTCCAGTTTCGGTTTCGCTGGCAATAATCTGCACATGTACATGGTTTTGCCCCGCAAAGAACAGCCCCTGCCCTACAGGAAAGTTTGATAGTCGTTTACGTTCTTCTTCGGTGAGTTTAAACACGTCACCAAGTACATCGACAGCACTACTCGACTGTTTGAGCAGTAGCTGCATACTGGAGTTAGCAACAATTGCCCGCCCCATTTTACTCCCCATAAAATCTTCTACATCTTGAGTGATGGTGGTGAGGCCTAAGTAGTACTTACGAGCTCTTTTCGCAAGACTAAACAAAAAGTTTGCACTATCGTCATATTTCATCAACTGCCACGCTTCATCAACAATAAGCATTCGTTTCTTCTGTTGTGTGCGAGTAATGTTCCAAATATGTGACAGTACGATATACATCGCTACCGGGCGAAGCTCGTCCTCAAGATCACGAATATTGAACACGACCATGTTGTTGTTGATATCAATATTACTTTGTTGGCTGAAAATGCCTGCAAAGGTGCCGCTAGTGTATTTGCGCAGTCGTTGTGCAAGTGCCGGGCCGGTGCCACCCATATGAAGCAGGGTGTCATACAGGTCGCCAATGGTCGGCGGTTTAGAATTATGCGTTAGTGGATCACTGGTGATACCAGCTCTGGCATAGGTGTCAATCAGTCCTTGATCGAGATCGGCTTCTTCGGCTGGTGATAAAGCCCCGATGGCTTGCCCGCCCGCCATGGTGCCACCGAGCATCAGTCTTAGTAGTCCGTGTAGTGTGACAAGATTAGCACGGAGCGCATCTTCAGCCTCTTCGCTGTCAATAACTCGCGGCAAATCAAACGGGTTGATACGAGTATCACTACTTAGGCTAAGACGAATATAGCTTCCGCCAACCGCGTCACTTAGTTTTTGGTACTCGTTTTCTGGGTCGATGATCAAAATATCGGCACCTGTCATCATACTGCGAAGCGCTTCGAGCTTAACAGCAAATGATTTACCAGCACCCGACTTGGCAAATACCACCATATTGGCATTTTCCAAGCTATAGCGATCGAAGATGACGAGACCATTGTTGTGCATATTGATGCCGTACAACACACCCTTTTCTTGTGTTAGGTCAGCGCTCGTAAACGGAAAACTTGTACTAATAGCGCCAGTGTTCATGTTGCGACGAATTTGCAGCTGATCGGTCATTTGTGGCACAGTACTGTTAAGACCCTGTTCTTGCTGACTACTCGCAACCTTACTGTAGACAAGCTGCTGACCGAACAATGTTTCGAGGCTGTGCTGCACAAACCCGAGCTCCTCGAGGCTTTCGCCATATATGGTGACATAGAGTCCGTAGCGGAAGAATCGCTCGGCTCCTACCTGTAGTTGGTCGCGGAGTTCTTCGGCGTCAGCGAGGGCCGCTTCACGGGCCGGATCGCGTGTTTTCCCTTTTTCACCACTAATTGACATATCAGCTTCGAGCTGCGTCACCTTTTTACGGAGATTATTGAGCACAACTTCGGTCTCGACTGGGTAAACGAACATACTGATATCGAGCACTTGATCAATATTGATGAGCCCACTCAGCCAGCCGGTGTACAGTTCACGGGGGTAGCCATAGATATACAGGGTGCGACCATACTTAGTACCGAGCCGGAAGTGACTACTGTGAATTTCGAGGCTGCTAGGTGCAATCAGGTCGCGTAGCGTGGTCATTCCTTTTAGGAAAGCCTGCTCTACCTCGGCCTGTTCACGAGCGCGCTGGGCGGCGGCGATATCGACTGGATCGAGCTTCTTTGCCATATTACTGTCCCCCCGTTTGCGCTGGCGGTAGTATGGGGGTTGCGGGTGCAGCTGTTGGTGCTGCTAGTGGTGCTCCACCTTTGCGAACATAGGTACTCGTGATACTGTCAAAGTCGCCAAGTGGTTCGCGCACCGCGGTATCAGGGTTATACACATTATAATACAGCTCGCCGAGCTCTTTGGTAGTCAACTGCACTGCCTGCACACCAACCTGAGTGAGCCCACTGATCACACTATCGACACGGTTGCGAATTTCTTCTTTTGCCTTCTCATACGTCACTTTGTCGATACGGGTCACTTGCGTTTGCCGTGTTCCACCCCCCAAGATTTTACTAAAGAATCCCTTCCCTTGGTCGACAACATTGTTCACGTCACCGGCCGGAAAATATGGTACGACAATGAAAAAACTTTTATCCATAATATTGGCTTCTTGCGACAGTACGTCGATAAACTGAATATAGTCATCCATCAGGACATTGAGCAACATATTATCTTGGTTGCGACGGATTTCTTCGAGCCGATCAAGATACGGGCCAATATCGACGCGCTGACTCCGGATGAAAATTTGGATTGGGAAATACAAAGCGTTCAAGAAGTTCTGGTAACTAAATTCTACACCTTCGCGTTCGCGACTACTCATAAGATCGAAGTTAATCGATTTACAGGCGATTACCGCTCGGAATGTTCCGTCGGCCATAATAATCATACCGTCACGAAGCTCAGACAATAACAGACTATTCTGTGTACTAGCAGCCTTTTTCTCGGGCTGTTTGGCGTCGGGACTCGTTGCTGTAGCCCCACCAAAACCACCAGCGGCGGGCGCTGGAACTTGCGGTGGCTGATTAACAGGCATTTGATTGTTTGGTGGCACTCCCCACTCCCTTATGCCAACCTATCGTCGAAACTAGTGGAGTGAGATAAAGACCTCTTCACCTGCGTCTTCGTCGGCTTTTTTCTGGATCCTCGCCGCTTCACGCGAAATTGTCTCGATAGATAAATCGGGATTAGTTGCAAGATTAATTATATCAGGTGAGACAGTAGTTTCGCTAGTGCTTGTCGTGTTATTGTTTGGCTGTTGTATGGGCACGGTTGGCGCTGACGCTACGAGTGCCTCAGCTGGTTCGAGTGGATTGATAACCATCTGGTGAATTTCTGTCGGATACGGATTGTATTGAAGGGCTGCTATGTCATCGGCGGTGGGCTGTTGAGCGACAGGAGAACTAAAACTAGTAGCATACTGAGCTGCTAGCGGATCATTCATCGCACTGGTTGCGGGTATGGGAGTAGTAGCCATAGGGTCAACAACTGGGGCTGGTTGCGGAGCAGTGGGGGCTGGGTTTTTCATGCGTTCGACAACTTCTTGGCGATGACGCTCGTCGGCGTGTGCCATCATAGTGTCGATACTCGAAGCTAGTCCGCCGCTTTCGTCGAGAATGTCCTCGGTCTGCTGGGCGGCGTAGAAAGCGTCAGTTACCATAGAACTGCCCGCCGGTTGTGCCACATGCCGCACGGCCCATCCCTGGGTATCGGCAATATCGGCCAGATAGCCGAGCCGGCGCTCGGCCTCTGTTTGTGAAATGTCCTTTACACGCTGCACTTCGATGACTTTTGGTGCAGTAATTTCAACTAGGGACTCAACTCCATCTGGTATCCACAGGCGCCTGCGTGGCTTCAGATAAAACGATACGATGGCCGCCATATAGATCTCCATTGGCTGATCTTTGCGTAGCGGTAACGCCAGTGCGCCGAAAAACAGAATAATCGGCATGGGTATAACAATAAGCCCGATGAACAGCCGACTGAGCCCCCACGCAAGAGCAATCGCCAGCGCAACAATAATCAGGTATACAAATTGCCGAAAGCTAAACGGGCCAATGAGCTTGTCGTCGGCTTCTACGTCTTGGGCTACTTTATAGACTGCCATATACCATAAACACCCTCATTATCGTAGTATGGCCTTCTTGTCTTCAGACAACTGCGCCTCAATTGTTTGGTTTGCAAGCATTGCATCTCGGCGCGCACGGTCAATGTGCCCTGCGGCCACCGCTGCTCGTAGAACAGCTGCACTTTGGCCGGCAAGTTCACTATCGGTAAGCCCAGTATACGTACTGGCACTAGCATCAACATCTGCCAGATCTCGATTCTTATCGTCGTAGCTCCAGGTATTTAAGCCAGCATCTTTCCCTTTTATGCCAGCAGAAGCTAGGTCGCTTCGAGCGTATGAGACGGCACCATTCTTTATACCACTTAGTCCTTTGTATATTTCGTTGCCTGCTGAGTCTTTCTTTCCACCTACAACATCCCGGATTGCCTGTACGCCCGCAGACCCCTTACTAAGCAATATTTTTTGTGCTGCACGTGCACGCACTACATCTCCCGAATGAAGCGCCGCATTGTAAGCATCGGTAGCCTCCTTGAGCTCTTGATCTGGACCATTAAAGCTCTTACCCATTTTTGTTACTTCGTTATCAACCTCTTCTTGCTCGATTTTGCTTGCCGCCGCCGCTCCTGCAGCAGCAGTTTTGTCACCGAAACCACCACTTACCCAAGAGTTATTAAATCGATTCCTGGATTTAGAGCGTAGATTGCGGGGGTTGAATACACCACCCTTCCCTTTATAGACCCCGGCCTGTATTAGAGAGTTTCGTTTTGATTTTTCCCCAGCTTTATATTTGTTATAGCGACCGAGCGTTGAGTTTTGATAGGCATCACCCAGCCCCTTTTTCCCGGCAGCACTAGCTCGTCCAGTTGCCTTGTTTCCCCAGCCCTGCAATTTGCTACCAACTACCGGAATGGCATTCACTGCGCCTTTAAGAAGTGGCACTACTGCAAACAACGGAATCACGGCTATGGCGAGCGCCATCAGCTGAGCCACAGTATTGCTTGGGTCGGACGAAGATATAATTGCAGCTGCAAGCTTGCTAGCACCAAACAGTAAGGCGACGATCGGAAAAACAAGCAGTAGCGAAGTGAACATTTTGCGCCATTTTGTGAATAAGCTCGAAGTGTTTGGTAATAAATAGGCGACAAACGCTAGCGGCGCCAGCACAACAAGCAAAATAAGAAGTGCCTTGCGCGCCAGTAAAATAAGTACCACTGTTGCGGCAGCTAAAAGTGCTGCCAGTAAAAATGTACCGCCGACAGCAACGAGCAATCCTATGGCAGCACCACCAGCCAAAATAGCGGTAATTGTACCATTCCAGTTAAGCGTAGCAGCAGTCGAACTAGCGATTGACGGGTCTTTTGCAATAGCACTAAATAAATTCATAATACTATAGCCAAGCACATTACTCAGATCGATCGCCGCTTGGCATAAATAATACGAAATATTGACCAATATTGCACTAACAATTAGTTTTGGCAGCATTTTCTTGATACCGTAATTGCTAATACCGGCACTTGTGATCTGCGAATAAATAATAATCATAAAAGCAATGACAAAACCAACATTGGCGTAGCTTAGAAATATTGACCAGGCTTTTTGCGTGGGCGAACCAATTTTAAACACCTCTGGGTCTGTCGACAAGAAACTATCGGCGAGGAACTTGAAGGTGTTGTCCATTACTTCCGAAAGAAATGTCATAACAGGGCAAATAATCCAGCCGACACCGGTGATACCGCAGGTTGACTTAGCAGCTACATTGCCCTGATTACCCTTCGCGCCATCTTGTAGCGTCACAGCACCACTAAGGCTGGCCGCATAAGCACTCGTTGCTCCCCAATAACAAGCATCATAAAATGCTTTTTGTCGCGGATCACGGCTATAGCTGGGACCGCCAGGACCATCTGGGGCCGGATACTTAGTGGCACATATTTGGATGGGGTCGCCTGAACCTTTTTGGCTGAATCCGTACTGACAAGCGGCGATTACGTCTACACCATCTCTCTGATATTGATTATCACAAGTAGGTAATGTTTTTAAAAACTTAAGATACGCATCGGCGTAGTCATTGGCATTCTTAGCCAAGGTCTCACAATTATACTCACTACTAAACCCTACTGGATTGGTCTTTGCAACAAACGATATATTTACCTTACCACCCTTGCCTGTATTAAAAACATATGGTTCAAGTGCGCTTGCATCGGCATTTGGAGATTTTATTTGGTAGCGCAAATCTCCAACGGCGGCGTCGCTGGGGTTGGTAATTGCACTCAAAGCTGTGCCGGCAGGATCTTTTACCTCGCAGCCAGCAATAAACGTTTGACGGAAAAACACATAACGCTGCGCATCAATTACGTTAAACACATCAAAGCCAACTTTTGATACCATTCCATTTTTTACCTTAGTCCCATCAGGTGTAGGTATTGTCCAGTCTGCAGTACTGCCCGTGTCTTTACAGTCAGCTCCGTTGTGGCGCTGACCACCGAGGATATCACAGATAAAGTCGTAAGTGCTGATGCCAAAATAGTCGAGTGCTTGCTTGATCTTGTTGCTATCGTTACAGTTTGGCGTTATGATATCGGGGCTGAGGATAGGGTTTAGATTGAATGACTTACCGGTAAGTTTTGCATAAATCGTACCATCTCCTGCGCCACTAGAGCTCATATCAAACCCCGACATACCTGTATAGCAAGCTACTAACCAGCTTCCCCAAACGTATGCTTTGCTTCGCTCTAACAGGTCATACTGGTATTTCTCGCCTGCTGCCGAAACCGATGTACTATTCAACAGACCAGCTACAATTGATGCAACAAGTATTACGGCTAATGCCCATGCTCGCAGTCGAATACCTATCATACTTACGTTTATCATTTAACACCAGAATGCCGTAAAAATAAAGTGACCACTCTGTTGAGCAGTCGCTTTATTACATGGATGACTAACTATACGATTTTAGTACTTGACCATGTGCCGCGCTTGGCACCAAGCAGGTCAGTAAATTCGAAGAAAACTTTCCTGTGTGTTGCAGTAGTGCCTGCAGCAAGGTAGTCCATCCGGACTTCCATCGTTGGCATACCACTAACGACTTTGGCGGTTTTGAAACCATCATCAGGTGAGAGTGCGATGTAGCCATCATTATCTTTAGTAACATCTGCCTGGCTAGCGATTTCATTAACAAATCTGCGGTATTGAGGCATAGATGGGTCTGCATTGAAGAGTACGGAACATTTTTGAGCGTCTAGAACTTTGGATTCAACCCTTGGGCTGGAAGGACCATTACTTGCTTGAGCGATTGCATAGACACACGTTGCCATCGTGTCGGAATGCTGAACCACTATTTTCTTGGCGGTATCATCTGCGGAAGGAATGGTTGGTTCGTACCATGAATCAGGGTTAGTACTATGTTCTTCCCAGGTGCCCTTACGCGCAATGACCTGCGCTTTCATCATGTCATGGTATGTATCGTACACAAACTGAGCATAGGCTAGGCGATCTTGTAGGGGCTGCTGCTCAAAGTGAGTAAGATCCATATCGTGAAGATACTGGAATTTATTTTTCATTTCGGGACTAAGTGAAGCGTAGAGGTCGCTATGTTCAAGCTTGTCTATCGTCGCATTGCGAACTGCACGAGCACCTGTTTCAGGAGTCTTTGTTCCTGATTCTGTAGCCACAGAGGTTGTTCCAGGAGTTTTATCAGCTGAGCTGGTTGTTGGCGCTGGGGTTGGGCCTTGTTTATCGCCCGAGGGACTACAGGCAGATACGAGTGCCGTAATGCCGAGGAGTGTGCCTACCTCTAAGAAGCCGCGGCGACTCATAAAGTTACCTTTTCGTGGTGATGGATCACGTTTTACCATAATAATTATGCATTCTCCTTTGTAATTTACTACACGAGTATGGTTATAATTTCATTATACACCATATGGTTATATTTGTCAATAGCGCCTATGGCAACAGGCTCTGGATTTGGTGGAGGCTGAGACCACTTAGATCAATATCGCCCAGAGTGTTCTTTGGTAGCGTACGGTAGGCGTGCTCAAGTTTGTAGAGCTGTATCTTGGCGTTGCCCTTTACCGTACCCTTTAGACGATCATCGGTCAGGGCATCGTGGGCGCTCTCGACTAACTTCGCCACCTCTTCGAGATAGGTGGGACCAAGGTCGTTTACGGCTATACCGGCGTCATTGGTGCTGCCGGCTCGACGGTTGTGCTTGATAGAGCTGATAAAGCGTCCAATTGCGACGGCGTCCATCGTAGCGAGGTCGGCAGGCGAAACCTTACCCTTTGCGGTCTGTTCTTGAATATGCTCAAGCAGGTCGGTTTCTGATGATATTTCGCCCTGTCGAACTCGCTCAATAACCTGCCCACCTTCGTAGATACTGCGGCCGCCATAGCCCTTCTGGGCCAGTACATCGGCGATTGTTTCGCGGTAGTCATGAAGGGGCTGACCCTTACCGGATAGTTTAATCATCTCATCAACTTCGTCGACAATACCAACACTAGTAATATGCTTGACCATGGCATTGACCGCATACATGTTGCTGCCGTCAACTTCGAGCACCACGTTGCCGCTCTCGTCTTTGAATTGGAGATTCTGGTTGCCGCGCAAAAATTCTTTAACATCACCGATTGGTGGCATGTACTGATTGCGCAGCTCTTCGTACTCGGCGCTGAATTTACCAAATTGCTCACGGGCAGTCGACCTGGCGCTTGCAAGTGCTGAGGCTTCGCCCTGTGTGCCGGCGACGCCCGATGCGTATGCCCGAGCAGTCATGCCGCCGAGATTGAGGTGCGTCGCACTACTCTCGATTGTTTTTGCGATGTCGCTTTGCAGCGCAAACTCGGCGTTGCGTTTGGCCATATTGTCGAGAGACACTTGTACGCTTACCTCTTTAAGATTAGCGGAAAGCGCTTGCCCCTGGACCTGTAGGTGGCCATTCGTAGCAAAATCACCATAGTAGCCATCGGTTGAATTACCAGAAGTCAGTTCAGAAAAGTGCCTGTCTGCACGGGCTTTGCGCCCAGATTCACGATTTTCCTGACCCCTTATATGAAGTTCATTGTCTCGACCACGCTGACTGATTGCATAGTCATAACCCTGATCGGAGTCGATAATCTTTTTACGATCTTGAAGGTGACGAATTTCGAGCTGATTTGTGCGGCCGTTGGCGCTAACAAGGTAATCGTTCTCGTGCTCAGCCTCGATAACTTTCTTTTGGTCGTGTACGTGGCGTGTGCGCATCTCGGCGCTATGGCCTAGGTGGGTTCGGCTAAATGTATTTTCGACATCTACCTTGTCGGCTTCTGTCATGCGTTTATCAAACTCAAGCCGCTGAGCCACGGCAGTGCGGCCAAAGTTGTTTTCGATCTGCTGTTTACGTACAGCGGTGCGGCGAGTCATGGCTTCGATACTTTGCTCGCTGTTGCGGTAGCGACGATTATCGCGCTCGGTAAAGTCATTGGCCGCTTGGGCTTCATAAGCACTCTTTAATCCTTCGCGGCGACGGCGAGCCATATCACGGCTACGGACGGCGCGGTTGACGGGGTTACGGTTGAATACCCTAGTACGCTCTTGCCCTGCGCGTACGCGAGCAGCGTGCAGTGCAGCACGGTCTTTTGACCAGTTGCGCGTGCGATCAATCAGTCCGCGATTGGGGTTGTTGATAATACCAGCAATTTTGCCAAGTAGTGAGCCACTAAGCTTGATAAGCATCGGTGTCACCACGACAGGGGCGACCTGTACCGCCATGCCGATAATTACTTGCACGATTGAGGTGGCGTTTTGAATAATGGCAAGGCCGGCTAGCTGAGCACCGGCAAATATAAGTGAAAACATAGGGAACATGACTAGCATGGTGGTCAGAAGATCTTTCCATTTCCCGAACCACTTTTCGGTGCTTGGGAGTACATAGGCCACAAATGCTAGCGGGGCGATGATGATACAGACGGTAATGAGTGCCTGTCGTGCCGCCAATATAGCTACGGCCGCGAGCGCACCGAGGAATACCATCAAAATGGTGGGAATGAGTAGTGTTAGCGCGGCACCAAAACCGCCAGCACCAATCACCGCAGCAGTAAGGCCGACAGCCGCCCCGCCACCCGAGAGAACATACGCAGTAATAACCTGCCAGGTTGGTACTGTGGTATTGTATTGCCCTGCACCCGCCAGACTACGCTGGACCCCCATCATGAGATCGTAAACAGAGTAGCCAAGAATGTTTGAGAGATCAACGCCTAGTGCAACAATCCAAAATGAGGTATTCACAAGAATTGCACCAATAATAAGTCGCGGCAGCATACGCTTGAGATTGTAGTTGCTAATTCCCATGCTGGTGACTTGCGAGTAGACGATGACGAGGAACACAATCACAAAGCAGATATTGGCAATATCACGAACGATTGCCCACATGCGGTAAAGTGAGCTGTTCGGGTTGGACTGGACGGGGCGAACCTCAAGGAAGCTAGTCAGGATCTTATAGAGGTCATCCATACGATTCGCCAAGAAGTTAGTGACTGGACAAATAATCCAACCAGCTCCGCCAGTAAGAGAGCCGTCACAGCTCGATGCCCCTTTGGTGGTGCTTGCGAGCGAATTTGGTGCAGTATCGGCAATTGAAACACTTACAGGAGGTGCCCTTGGTGCGCCGGCCAATGAGCCATCGGGATTGAGCGGATAAACGACATATTGACCAGTGGTCGCTTTTGCAGCATCACCACTAGTCAAGATAAACGAGGCAGTTCCAGTCCCGCTGTCACGGTAAACGTACCCAGAAGTGCCAGCGGGTAGTCCGGCAGGAATGTCGGCATTTATTGCGAGCCCATAAGTGTTACCACCATACGCAACTGAGTCACCAGTCCGTGTGACATCAGCCGCTAGCGCCGTGTTTGAAAATAGCGTGAGTTGCGTGAAAAATGCCAGCACCAATAGGCTGGCGAACAGAGAAACACGCCGCACGGATATTCTACCGTGCGGAAGCTGTTTGCGCAGTTCCCACATATCGTTTCAATACTACCATTTTTGGCTAAAAAAGTCAATGGACATAAGGTATTTTTTACATCTGTTGGTACAATAGCTTTGCATATACTAGCCATTACCGCTACACTATGTACTAGAAGAAGAAGTATGATGATAAAAAAAATAATTATTACCACTGTCTCTATTGCAGCATTTGCCATCGTCTCAACGACCACGATTCCCGTGTCGGTAGCTGCCGAAACAACTCCCACAACAACTCCGGCAACAACCACGACAGCAAACGGCTCGGTCCCCGACGACAAAGCAAAGGGCAAATGTGCTATTTTACCTGATTGGATATGTTCGACATCATCAAGCACATCTACTGACGCCAAATCAACGGGGATTTTCATGATTCTCAAGTGGGTATTGCAACTTCTGAGTGTGGGTATAGGGATCGCCGCAGTTGGCACACTGGTGTACGCAGGAATATTGTATTCAAGTGCTGGTGGCGGCCAAGAACAGGTTACCAAGTCGAAAAAGCTTATTACCGACACTGTTATCGGAATTATCGCCTATTCCCTCATGGTACTTGCACTTAACTGGTTGGTGCCGGGGGGAGTAATAGGATGATTCGGAATGTATTCGCGAGTGTCATCATTATACTTGGGATGGCCTTTACCTCAGTTGGTACTGCCACTGTGTTATCGACTCCCGCTCGAGCGGCATGTACTGATACGGTGTTTATGATTCCAGCGTGGTATAAAGGCATGCAGGACGGATCGTGCAATTTCAAAGCACCTGAGAGCAATGGCAAGCCTGACATTGGTCAGCTAATTCTAAAAATTGCACTCAATGTTATTCAGGCACTACTGGTCGTCGTGGCATACGTCACAATATTTTTCATTATAAAGGGTGGATTCGGATACATTACGGCTGCTGGCTCACCAGAAGGAATGTCGAGTGCCAAGAAAACAATTACAAACGCGCTCATCGGCATGGTAATCTCTCTGCTTGCCGCTTCTATCGTTAACGCTGTCGCAGGAGTAATTAAATAGCATGAAACCTTATCTTTATCAATTTGCAGCACTTTTAAATACAAATGACGTCTCTTTTACGGGGCCGAAGTCTGACACTGGCATTATAAAAAATATTTTGATGCCAGTTTACTTCTGGGGCGGGGTTATTGCCATCATCGTTATTTTAGTGGCGGGTTATTTGTTTGTTACTTCGAACGGCAATCCTCAGCAAGTAACTCGTGCCCGTAATGCAGTGATTGGCGCCGCAGTAGGACTGATTGTTATTCTTAGTGCATTCACCATTACAAATATAGTTCTAGGGGGGTTTTAATATGAAGCGACTGTGCACTGCCCTGGTTCTTGCCACAATGAGTGTGACCGGTCTTGTTATTGCCCCTCCCGTTGCGGCCATTGATTTGTTTAAGAACTGTACTGACTCAAGCTGTAATGTGGTCAAAGACAATAAGCTCGATTATGCCAATGGGGCAAGCGGTGTTTGGCAAGCCATACGTGTAGCAACTGGTATACTGGGTCTTGTATCGGTATTAATGATTGTTATCGGCGGCATCAAGTATGCGGTATCGGGCGGCGATTCAAGTGGGACAAAATCAGCAAAGGACACGATACTCTATGCGGTTATTGGTCTCGTTGTTGCGCTTATCGGCCAAGCGGTCGTGCTATTAGTAACCAAATTTTTTGGATAAGGAGAAACTATGCGAAACATCAAACCTATCTTTACTGCCCTACTGATGGCGCTAGGAATTAGTCTTGTGGCAGTGCCTGCCTATGCGGCCTGCGACACTCCGGCAAATTGTCTCAAAGAATCGGTCAATGCGACAAATCCAGGAGGCAATACAAAATCCGTTAGTTCATTTGTGAAAACAATAGTTAATGTACTTCTCACTATTCTTGGCGCCATTGCTGTCGTTATGATTGTTATCGGCGGCATTCGCTATACTGTATCAAACGGCGACACGAGCGCGGTTACAGGGGCGAAAAATACCATACTCTATGCTGTCATTGGACTGGTCGTCGCTATTATGGCCTACGCCATTGTTAACTTTGTGGTAGACAATTTTACTAAATAACAGTTAACAACCGGCGTGTTATCTGGTATATATAGAGTCAAGAGTAATTCCAGTAATTAGGAAAGGAACCAAAAAATGAATAGTACTCTCAAGATGCGGATTCGGTCAGCTGTGACTGCACCGCTCGTGATGCTTGGCCTTTGTGTGACGGTTTCGTCTGCAGTTGCGGTCGCTGCTGTCGACTGTAATGCCGCCAACCTCAGCCTTAGCCAATCGGCATCATGCGCAAAAAGTGAGGACCAGCCAGATAGCCTCTTTGGCACTGGTGGTATCTTCCAAACTGTCACCAATGTCTTATTGTTCATTATCGGCGCGGTCTCGGTTGTTATGCTGATCATCGGTGGTATTCGCTACACCGTATCGCAAGGCGATAGCTCAGCAGTCACCTCTGCGAAGAACACAATTCTTTACGCAATCATTGGGCTTGTTGTTGCGATCCTTGCTTACGCAGCCGTCAACTTTGTCATAAGTAGCTTTGCAAACAAAGACAACGCGGTATAGTGTCGACTGACTCAAACCATATACCGGCGCTTTAAGCGCCGGTATATTTTTATGCGTCTTGGATCTTCCATACTTCTTACGAAAATACCGCCCCTAAAGACGGTATTGACTGTTTAGTACAGATAATCCCTACTGAATAGGGATCTTCTTGGCTTGTTCTTGCCTAATTTTGCTAAAGTTGATGGTGAGTACGCCGTCCTTTAGGACAGCCGCTACTTCGTCTTCCTTTACTGGTACGGGTAGCGCAAGTGTGCGGCTAAATTCGCCCCAGTAGCATTCCTGGATGTGCCAGTTGGTAGCGACCGAGTCGTCACCGCTGCTGAGCGTGCCGCTGATGGTTAGAATACCGTCGCTGATGCTGACATCGAGGTCTTCTTTGTTCACGCCGGCAGTACGAGCCTTGACAACCAATTGGTCATCGGTTTCGTATACGTCTACCGCTAACTGACCTGGGAAGTCGTCTTCAGCTTCGCCCCAGTTCGCATCGTCAGCTACTTGTGGTTGTGGTGCAGATGTTTGATCGTCTGCCATACTGTCATCGTTTAGAAACGCAGCAGCGAGTTCGTCTTCGATCAACAGATCGTCATTCTGTTTACGGGCCATGATATCCTCCACTTTCTCATTGGCATGTTGACAATTAGTCTGGATACATTATAGCTAACGGTTGCGGTATAATCAATAAAACAATGCTTGCGAACGTAAAAAATACAATGCTTCGACGGCTTTCGGACATGCTTGCTCCCCACTACTGTCGCTCTTGCGGCAGCATTGGAGCTATTTTGTGTGAATATTGTAAATATGACATCGAAAGTGATGGATTTAGTGCCTGCGTACTGTGTGGGGGTGTGGAAGGGTGGAGATATGGTGTCTGTTCGTCCCATCGTGTCGCCTATTCAAGGGCATGGTGCCTCGGCGAAAAGCGGGCGGCGCTGGAAGCAGTTATCCATGCCTACAAGTTCAACAGGAGTAAGGAAGCATATCGAGTTATGGCCGAGTTACTCGACCAGACCCTGCCAGTTCTGCCTGCCGATTGTATTGTGACACCGGTTGCGACGGTGAGCGCTCATATCCGTCAACGTGGCTATGACCATACAGCGCTGCTTGCACAGGAGTTCGCAAAGCGTCGTGGATTAACCTACCGAGCCGTATTATCTCGCCGAACATCAGCGCGGCAGCAAGGCGCTTCACGTAAACTGCGCATTGAACAGGCAAAACAAGCATTTAATTCCCAGGCGTGTGTACCAAAGACATATCTACTAGTGGACGACGTGCTTACAACTGGCGCAACGGCACAGTACGCGGCACGGAAACTGCGCGAAGCGGGCGCGACAGACGTTTGGCTAGTTGTTCTCGCCCGCCAACCTCTGGAAAAATGACCCCACTACTGGTATAATTTCGGAGTTACCATGGAGAGGTGACCGAGTGGTTGATGGTAACGGTCTTGAAAACCGTCGTGGGGCAACTCACCGCGAGTTCGAATCTCGCCCTCTCCGCCAGACAAAGCGACCCCGAAAGGGGTCGCTTTGTCTGGCGGAATAGGCGCAGATACGTGCTCGCGGGTCCGCCACTTGGCGGACAACCGCGAGTTCGGCGGAGCGCAGTGCCGAAAAAGGAGCTTGCTCATTTTTCAAACAAGCGGAGGAGTGATAGCGACATCTCGCCCACACACAGGCGACCCCACCCTCTTCAAGCTGGGTCGTTTTGCTTGGCCGTGTATAGTAAATAAAATGAGGCGCTCACCAAAGCAATTTTTCTATTGGCTTGCCCGGCTCGACGGTCGAGTCGTCTTTCTCCTTCTCTTTTTGTTATTTTTCCTCAAATCTCGATTTACCATCGACCCGGACTTCGGCTGGCACATTACCTCCGGTCGATATATCTTCGAACATGGCATACCAAAAACAGATATTTTCACCTACACCGCAGCGGGTTTCCCCTGGATCCACCACGAATGGCTAGCCGATGTTGCCAACTTCCTTATCTATAACTTTACTGGCTATACCGGGCTCTCTGTCGTGTATGCGGTCCTATGGGCGGCTGCATTTTGGTTAGTAGCTGCGCCTTATCGATACAAAACGCTATTGGTGTTGGCGGCCTTGGTAGCACTACCGTTCGCCGGTGTACGAGCAGCTGCCTGGACAGTATTTCTGCTTGCGCTGCTTATGGTTGTGATGCGACAATCAAAAAAAGTACGCTGGGTGTGGGCACTTCCGCTCATGCTGCTATGGGCAAACATGCACGGTTCATTTATTGTCGGACTCGTGTATCTTGGGTTTTGTTGGCTAAAACATCAAAGCTGGCATACATTTTTATTGCTGCTCGTTGCTTGCATGGTGACATTAATCAACCCTTATGGCACCGAACTCTATACCGAAGTATTTCGCACCGCAGGCGACACAGCGCTCCATAGCCGTATCGGGGAATGGGAGTCGTTCCAGCTCGAAATAGGGCTGGGAATACTGGTGGGGCTATGGGTAGTCGCTCGCGCTGTAGCAGGCAAGCAAAGTAGCTGGCGGGCATTTGTTCATTTCGACACAGTCACACTACTGCTTGTACTGAGCGCATCCCGGCATATTCCGCTGTTTGCCCTTGCAAGCCTACCGGTTATTTTGCAGTCTATGGGGAGGTCCAGCTCGTTCTGGAAGTTGCTCGATGACAAACGGATTGCTGGCCTCGGTATTACAGTGGTAGCCCTAGCTGTCACCACTCTTGCCTATGACGGGCTTCAACACATTCGGCTTGACCCCGAGTCAGCATATCCCCGGGTGGCTGCCCAGTCGCTTGTTACTCGCCCCTGTACTGGCAACTTGTTTAACGATTACAATGATGGCGGCTACCTCATATGGCGTGCCCCAAACCAAAAAGTATTTATTGATGGACGCATGCCCAGTTGGCGGCTAAATGGCAAAGACTATTTTGCGGAGTATGAGCGTATTATTAAAGATGAACAGTACCGAAAAGAACAGTTTAACGCCTTCCGTATCAGCTGCTTTCTTGGCGCCGAAAAGGGCAGCATAACCAAACACCTGATTGACGATGGCTGGCAGACACGGGTAAAGGATAACGGATATATGTTGTTAGAAAGACAACTACCGCGTTGATGCGCCGTAGGAGCTTGAGCCGGTGCTTGTAGTTGGTACAAAACTACCAATAACAAAATTGACGGCTGCGTAGGCCAAAATAGCCACAATTACACCGACAAGCGCATAGAGGATAGTGTTTTTTGCAGATTGGACCTGACTGGCATCGCCACCCGACACCACGTAGCGAAGGCCGCCGATCACAATCATAATTACCGCGATAGCGCCGACGATAAACAACAGAACACTACTGATTTTTGAAAACACGCCGACATCACCAAAGAGATCGATGGGCTGATCTTTACCGCGCGCCGAGCCGGCACCATCGGATATAGTGCCCACGGCGTGAGCCTGTGCAACATCAAGTGCGAGTACGCTAAAAGCGGCTACGACATAGCTTGTAAATAATTTTATGGATCGTTTCATTTGTAAATCTCTCCGCTTATTGTATCTGTACGGTTCTACGCTTCAGTATACACCGTTTTACCACGCTTCACACTGGTATTAGGGTGAAAATGTGAACATTGTTACGGGATCGGCGAGAGATAGTGCTGCGCCTTACATCAACTAAAATAGAGGTCGAAAGACCCCTATTTTAGTTGGCGGAGGAGGGGAGATTCGAACTCCCGCTACAGGTCTCCCCATACTAACGATTTAGCAAACCGTCCCCTTCAGCCACTTGGGTACTCCTCCGTAGAGTTAAGGCTATATGCTTAACAGATGTATGGGCTCGCAGTATTGTAGCACAAAACAACAGTGTGGTACAGTGGTTGAACATAGGCTTATTGCTCATGTTATACTAATCGTATGCAACCACAGTCCCAGGACGAACAGCAAACATGGCAGCAACCACCGCAGGCACCCGCGGCGGCTCCGTATCAGGCGTCCCCCATCGAAACCACCGTTCCACCGGCTCCAACTGAATTGGAGGCTCAGCCACCAGACGATACGGTAGTCGAACCAGTCGATATGTCTGTAGCGGATGAAGATGCCAGCAACCCCGAAGTTATGATAGTGGATGATACTGACGAGATAAATGAAGATGACGCATCAGTACTGCGCTGGCAGGCGGCTGAATACGTACAGCAAGAACAATCGCGACCATGGTTTATAGGACTAGGTGTAGTCGTAGTGGCGCTGATGGCTATCGCCTTTTTCCTGATGAAATCGATCACGTTTATGGTGCTTATTCCCATCATGGCAGTCGCTCTCGTGGTGTATGTCAAACGTCCAGCGGTAATTCATGACTATACGCTGAGCCGCAAGGGGTTACATGTCGACGATAAACTATTTCCCTACGATCAATTTAAATCATTTGGAGTACTGAGTAAGGACGATAAGCATGCGATTGTCTTTACGCCTCGCCGTCGTTTTCAGATTGGCCACACGATTTATTTTCCGGAAGAAGTTGGCGAATCGCTCGTAGATATGCTTGCAACTCGCCTTCCTATGAAAGAGGTTAAGCCAGATATGATTGACAACTTACTCGCCCGACTTAGGTTGTAGGGCTTGCCTTCACCTCTGATACGTGCTATGATTTGTCAGTTGCATGCACTACACCGCCACCAGCATATGCCCCGTGGCTCAGCCTGGAGAGCCTTCAGCGAACACGACACGCCAAACGCTCTATCCAGCTGTATCGACATGCAGTACAGTAACAATTACCAGCATATGCACCCGTAGCTCAGCTGGATAGAGCGTTGGCTTGCGGAGCCAAAGGTCGCACGTTCGAATCGTACCGGGTGTACCAGAGAAAATAGAGGTCATTGTTACCTCTATTTTCTTTGGTAACGCACTGATTAAGTATGCCGAATGTGTGACGCGTAACCGGTGGGATTAAAAGAAGAAATCAGGGGTTCACCCGTGATTATTCTCGTTTGAGAAATGCGTGGGTAGTATGTTGGTTATTATACCCGTGGTTACTATGTATTGATAGAACTCTTGTTTATCGGGTATAGTGTTAATTACTATGAAACAACTTTTGCTTACTAAGATTCGTCTTACCCATTATTTTTTAGGTTTTTTTCTCATTTTCTTCGCGGTGGTTTTTCTCGCGCCAAGGATGAAATTTGACAGTGCTGCACTAACACTTTTTTCAGTGAACTCCTTTCTCTATGGCTTTTATATTGCCCCGATCCTTTCTTCACAAAAACTGCGTATTGAAGAACTCCATAAAATTGTTCGCCAAGAGGCAAATGCGGTATTCGCAATGATGTTGACACTGAAGTCGTTCCCCGACCCTATTCGTGCTGACCTAAAAAGGTTGCTATATGAGTACGTCAATGCATCTGCGAAACAATGTAAAGCAGGTGAAGGCGAGGAAAGGTACGAAAAGCTCATTAGCTATTGTGTGGACTACCGAGGCGAGCATCAAGATTTGATAAGGCAATTTCTTGAAAAGCTTGTTGCAAATGAACTTAACCGCACAAACTTTGCGATGCAAATGACAAACCGAGTCTTTAGCAATGAATGGATGATTATGTTGGTACTCTTCACAGTCACACTGTCATTTGTCATGTTACTCGATGCGGGTGACGGAGCGGTTTACCGCGTGCTTGCCGCTCTTCTATGTACTGGTCTCACAATGCTGCTCGTGATTTTGGTCAAAATGTCGACGCTCACTCATAAAAAAGCCAAGCAAATATGGGATCCTTACAAAACATTAATCCGTACGCACTTCTACCGTATTGATTAGTCGCTTGTCGCTACGGTCTCAAGATACCTAGTTCGGTCGCCAAAGTAATAGGATCCAGCGCCGTGCTGGATCCTATTACTTTGGCGGAGAGGGGGAGATTCGAACTCCCGGTACGGGAAAACCGCACACCGCTTTTCGAGAGCGGCACCTTCAACCACTCAGACACCTCTCCTTACTCATCACTAATTGTAGCAGGCTGCGCATGAAAATGCCCTCCCCCATCCGCAAGCGGACAAGGGAGGGCGAGCGAGCTATGTGCTCGACTGCGTGGCATCAAGTGCCACAACAGCAGCGCGCAGAACTTCGCGTTGTTCTGCCGCCTCATCTGGCGTCAGCGCCGACAGCGCCTCGGCGATGATGCGCGAGCCAGCCACCTGGGGTGGTAGGCCCAACACGGCGACCGACACGTAGTACAGTATCGTGCCCATGTGGGCCGAGAACTCGTCGACACACGCCACAAGGATGCGCTCCACAAACGCCGCTTGTTGTGCCGGGCTCATAGCAGCGGCACCGGCGACTGCTTTGAGTTCCGCCTGGGCGACACTCATAACCAGTGCGTCCATGGTGGCTTCGAGGTTCTCGATGCCGTTCCAGGACAACCACTGCGCCCCTGGGTGATCTGGGGTGCGCGACCACTGGTAGGCCAGCTGAAGGTAGACCGGCAGGCCGGTTGCGTCAGAGGCGTTCTCCATGACGGGGGTCCTGATCTCACGCTTCAACGAGATGTGGGTCCAGTTGAACCACCCCGGCACCTTCCATACAATCCCAGGCTCACTATGTGCCCAGTTCTCGCCGCGAGGCCAGGAAGTGAGCGTCAGGACAAGCAGAGTGACCAGTGTGATCAGGCCAGCCAGGAACAACCAACCACTGAGGATTTCAGTGAACAACCCCAGGCCGAGTAAGGCAAGGAGCAGTAGTAGCGAAGCCCAGAGTGTAGACTTGCGTGCCCATCCCATAGGAAGGTGACGCATGTCGGGCTTGTTGTTCCGTGTGCGGATGCCCTGCTCCCAGGGCTGAATGAAGTCGATGAACAATTTGTACAGTGCTGCCGAGGCAACGAGGCCCACGAGGCCAGTGATGCCTTGTACCGCACCACTACTCGACAGTGATGAAAAGAACGTTGCGAGCACAGGGTCACCTCCTCAGTGGTGGATGTCATGCAATTACTATTACTGTACCACGAATATGCAAAAATGCAAAAAGAGCATGGAGTATACTAAGATTTATGAAAGACTCAATTTTCACGAAAATTATCAAGGGTGAGATCCCCTGCCATAAAGTGTACGAGAACGCCGATATTCTCGCGTTTCTGGACATCTCACCCAATGTCATTGGCCACACGCTAGTCGTACCAAAAGTCCAGGTTGATCAGTTTAATCACCTCGACGATAAAACCTATCAGGCGGTATGGGCTGCCGTAAAAAAAGTAGCAAATAACCATCAGGCGAAGCTAAAAACAGATCGAATTGGCATTTCAGTTAAGGGTGTTGACGTTCCGCATGCCCATGTGCATGTACTGCCATTTAACTATGGGGAATACATGGGGAAGCACGCCAACAGTCCCACGCCGACTCAAGATGAGTTAGCTGAATTAGCGACTATCCTACGGTTCGATGATTAAAATCATTACCATCGGTAAAAAGCATGAGTCGTGGGTTGCGGAGGGTATCGAACGCTACTCTAAGCGTCTCAGAGCGCCGTGGAATGTCGAGTGGGTACTTTTACCACACAGTGCTGAAGAAGGCACTAGAGCCCGCGACAACGAGTCTCACACCATACGTAAGCGCCTTGCGCCTACCGACACGGTTATTTTGCTTGACGAACGCGGCACTCAGCTCGACTCCTCTACCCTGTCCGATGTGGTCGTAGATTATTTTGTGCGCGGCAAACAGCTTGTTTTCGTTATCGGGGGTGCTTATGGAGTTGATAAAGAGCTGCGGGCTCGTGCTGACTTAGTCTTGTCACTTTCATCGCTGGTGCTGCCTCATCAACTAGTGAGGCTGGTAGTTGTTGAGCAGCTGTATAGGGCACAGTGTATAGCTACCGCTCACCCCTATCACCACCTATGAAATGACATCACATTGACAATTCAAAAAGTTTATGCTACATTTGGTAGTGTTACCCAACAAAACAAACATATGGAAACACTCACCACCATTGCACATAAAGTCATGACCTCTGTCAGCCTCCTGACGGCCTTTGGGGTGTTTATGCACGACGGGCGCGTCGACCGTGCTGCGACAACTGCTCTCCATCGTCCTTTTGATGCGGTTAGTACCACCGATGAACTGGTCCAGCGATTTCGTACTGTCATTGAATCAGATACACACACTCACCCCGATCACAATGCTGCGCGAAATTCCCTCATGAGCAGCTTTACATACCAGAGTCCTACAGTGCCTCCCCGTCGTGAGGCGCACCACAAATACGTGCTCAAACAGATTGAGTTTGGTGGTCGTCACGCTTTCGACAATGCAAATTTGCCGATTGTTGACTAGTCACTAGAACCGATAACTGTCAGCTCGGCTTCAAGGCGCTCTATAAGTGCTTTTTTGCTGGTAAGTTGCTGTTTGGTCTCTTCTACTAGGTTAGCAGGAGCCTTCGCAACGTAGTGTTCATTGGCCAGTCGAGTTGTTAGCATGTCAGCCTCGCGGTTAGCTTCTGCCAGCCGACGTTCGAGGTTTGTTTGGTGTTCATATAGTGTCTCGGCATCGATGTCGAGCCAGGCATCACGACCGCTGGCGGCAAGGCGCAGTCCACGCGGTGTATCGGTATAAACGACGGACTGCAATTTCGCTAAGCGGCGTATTAGCTCGGCATTATCAGCGACAAGTGCATCGTCACCATAGATTACTGAATATTTAATGTTGCCAGGTAGCTCGCTTGTGACATAGCGTATCTCTGTTACGAGGCGCTTTAGCCGGCCAAATTCAGCGGCGGCAAGCTCATTACAGTCGGTCACCGGTGGCCACGGCTGCGCGGCGAGTAGATCATCGTGCCAATCGAGGGATTGCCAGATTGTCTCGGTAACAAACGGCATGAATGGATGTGACAGTTTAAGAGCAGTATCGAGCACGTAGGCGCTCATGCTGACATTTGCTTCGACTTTGCTGACCTCAATATACCAGTCGGCGATATCATCCCAAATCAGGTGGTAGACTGTTTCGGCCGCTTCGGCAAATCGATAATCATCGAGCTGAGCCTGCAACTGCTCGGTGGCGAGGTTAAGGCGATGGATAATCCAGTGGTCGGCAAGGCTACGGGGTTCAGGGTGGGGTTTTACGACCACTTCACCGCTGCTAGCTTCGATGAACCGTGCAACATTCCACAACTTATTACAGAGGTTGCGCCCGGCAACCACCTTGCCAGCACTAAACGCTTGCGGTTGGGCTGCGCTACGGGCCGATACAATACCAAAGCGCAGTGCATCGCTGCCATATTCACTAACGATTTCCATGGGGTTGATAACATTACCCTTACTTTTGCTCATCTTCACGCCCCGCTCGTCAAGTACCAGACCATGTAAATAGACGTGACGGAACGGCACAGTATCAGTAACATAGAGGCCAAGCATAATCATACGTGCCACCCAGGCGAACAAAATGTCCCCCGCCGTTTCCATAACAGCGTTGGGGTAGAATTTTGCCAGGCGACCGCCAGTTAGGAAATCGGTGGTGATAAACGGCCACTGGCCACTACTAAACCAGGTGTCAAAGGTATCTTCTTCTCTGATATATGTTGTGCCATTGACAACAATTTGTTTTTCATCGACACGCCGATCAAATATCCAATCATCGGGGTTTGTAGTACTCTGAAACGCTGGAATCGGTATCCCCCACGGGATTTGTCGGCTTAGGTTCCAGTCGCGCAGCTGTTTGAGGTAGTTGATGACCACACTTCCTTTGTTGCTTGGCGTAAAGCTAACCTCACCGGCCTCGATCGCTGCAATTGCACGTGCGGCTAACGTTTCCATTTTAAGAAACCATTGTTCTTTGAGAAGTGGTTCGATAACCGTACCACACTTGTAGCAATGTGCCACAGCATGCACGATATCATCCTCGCCACGACGTAGTTCCTCGGCTTCTAATGCTGCGAGAATGCTCTTGCGAGCTTCTTCCGGTGTTTTGCCAAGATACTGCTGTGGGACGTTGGTCATTTTACCGTCAAAACCTATCACCTGCACCGCTGGTAAATTATGCCGCTGGGCCATTTCATAGTCATTGGGGTCATGGGCAGGGGTAATCTTCACGGCGCCAGTGCCATATGCGGGGTCGACGTAGCTATCCGCGATAACCGGAATTTCTTTATTAGTGATAGGTAGCTGTACTTTTGTGCTCACTAGGTGCTTGTAACGCTCGTCATCGGGGTGAACGGCGACAGCAACATCACCCAGCATGGTTTCGGGACGTGTGGTTGCAACCACAATCTCGCCGATTTTGTCGAGAGTTGGATAGGCAATTTTCCACAGCTTCGATTTCTCGTCTTTGTGCTGAACTTCAATATCCGCGAAGCTCGTATGGTGCTTGGTACAGTAACTGACAATTTTCTCACCCCTGTATACCAGTCCGTCATCCCACATGCGCTTGAACGTATTGTAAACGGTGTCTATTACTTTGGCGTCGAGAGTAAACACCAAATCGTTCCAGCTCACCCCTGCCCCAAGGGCCCGTAGCTGTAACTCCACATTGCCACGATGTTTGTCAACAAAATCCCATACTTGTGAGTAAAGTTGGTCGCGTGAGTATTCAAAACGCGACCTCCCTAGTGCCTCAAGTTCTTTTTCGTACACAACCCAGGTCTCAAATCCAGCATGATCGGCTCCTGGGACGAAAACGGCGTCGTAGCCCCTGGCCCGATGGTAGCGGACTAAAATATCCTGAACAGCTGTCCCTAAGGCGTGTCCGATGTGCAGATTGCCGTTGGCGTTGGGCGGTGGCATGACGACGGCATAGGGATCTCCCTTGCCGCTCGGCGCAAATACCGCAGCCTGCTCCCATAGAGCGTAAATTGTCGGCTCGTAGTCATTTGGGGTATAGGCTTTAGATAGCTTCATGCAACCTCGTAGTGTTCTATTTAGTTTCACGCGAAAAAAGGCAAATAAAAACAATAGGTATCAATGAGAAAGTTTTCACGTGAAAACATTTCTAAAATTTGTCAATACCTGACACCTCTATAAGACCGCCATTTTTTCCACGTGTTTATGTTCTACTTTAGTATAGCACACTTCATGCGAAATTATGCAAATTTGCCTATGGCTATTAGGTGTATAATATGCAGCATGACGATAGGGAAGGTGTGTGAAGAGAGAGAACTGTGGGATGAAATTGTTCATGATATGGGCGGTCACCCGCTGCAACTATGGGGGTGGGGTGAGCTAAAAGCGGCAAACAACTGGCTGGCGCACCGTGTGCTATTTGTTGATGACGAGGATCATGTGCAAGGTGCGGCACAGATACTTGTGCGCCGTCTGCCTGGGCCATTTCGTCGCCTTGACTATGTACCACGAGGGCCGGTGTGGCGGGTTGGTAAAGAAAGGGAAGTACTCCAGGCGCTCGTTGCGTACTCGAAGCAGCACTTGCCGGGAACTGTGCTATCGATCGAACCAGACGACAGTGAGATGGATGTCTACCACCCATGGCACCCTACGACGAACACGATTCTTTTGCCGCGTACAATTATTCTCGACCTCGCTAGTTCACTGGCTGATCTTGAAACGGCTATGAGCAAAAAAACCAGACAATATATCCGCAAATCGAGTAGGGAAGCGCTGGTGTTTCGGAAGGTTAAAACAGATGAAGAAATTGCCCAATGCCTCGCAATCTATCACGACACTGCTGAACGCGCCGGCTTCGACCTTCATACCGACAAGTATTATTATGACGTTCATCGTTATCTTGGTGATTCATCGGTAATATTTGCGGCATTTAAAGGTGAAAAACCTATAGCGTTTGTGTGGTTGGCGATCAGCAGCCGCACTGCATTTGAGCTTTATGGTGGCATGAACCAAGAGGGACAAGAACTACGAGCTAACTATGGCCTGAAGTGGCACGCTATTACTACTTGCAAAGAGTGGGGGCTTGCCCGCTATGACATGAACGGCCTACTAAACGACGGGGTAAGTAGTTTCAAGCAGGGCTTTGCTAGCCATGAGGACAAGCTAGTCGGTACCTATGATTACCCGCTCTCACCCCTGTACTGGGTCTGGTCGAAGGGCCTGCCGACCGCTAAAAAATTCGTACGGCGTGTTAAGTCGTTGCGCAAATAACAACACTAATTATATAACAGACCAGAAGATCTATTGTAAGTGGTATTGCATAAATAGCGAGGTAGTTTTAAGCTAGCCACAGAACGCACATAGCGTCGTCTAATACACTAGGTGGAGGGAGTATGAGAAAGACACAATCTATCAATATTTGGTCATGGAAGGGGCTGTTGCTGTCGGGCTTTCTGGTTGCTTGTCTCGGCGCCGTCCTATCACCATCCGCTCCACAAGCAAGTGCAAGCTACAAAGTCAACGCGCTAGGGGGAAAGCTCTACTACTATAACGGCAACTTACTCAATACTTACTACGGGACAAACTATCCCGGCACTGGATGGGGTTACTACAACAGTACTCCTTATGTATCTGGCTGGAGTCGCATGCCATCTAGCGACCGCTGGATACTATACGAGGGGAGTTGGTCAAAGGGAACATTTTCTGCGCCTTGGACAGGGTGGCCTACTTATCACGATGTTGATGCGGTCTGGGTTCCGCGCTGTTACTGGATGAGGCTCGATACCCAACAAGCATTTGATGGAACCGTGTGGTGGCAATACTGGCGCTGGCTGCCAGGTGGCCCGGAGGGGCGATGGTTTAAACTCAATGGCCCACTAGGTGCAAACGATGGAAGGTATAGGATCTCCGACATCCACTATGACAGCGGCGCGTGTAATGCCTAGTAGCTGCGTCGCCAAACCGATTGAGACATAGAAAGGCTGGGCTGTACCTCAAGTGAATAGGGATCAGTGGCGGCACATTTCTGCGCGACAAAATAGCCAAGTGTGGCGATCATTGCCGCGTTGTCGGTGCACAGGTTCATCGGTGCGTATTCGATAGCAATCGGCAGACGATCGCTGAGCTGCCGACGCAGCTCTTGGCTAGCGGCCACACCACCGGCAATCACCACTGAAGCGGGTAGATAGGCTTCGTAAGCCGCCAATGCCTTATCGACAAGCGTTGCGACCGCCGTGTACTGGAAGCTCGCAGCAAAATCATGCCGCTGTTTGCTCGTGAGAAGCTCTGCAAGCTCGTGTGAGGGAAAAGTGATGTCCACGCCTGCTTCGCGCTGAACGGCTCTTAGAACGGCCGTTTTGAGGCCTGAGAACGAAAAATCAAACTCGCCCTTAAGTTTGGCCCTGGGAAATACATAGGCATGAGGGTCGCCATTCTCGGCAGCCGCAGCCACTGATGGACCACCAGGGTAGGAGAGGCCGAGAATTTTTGCGACCTTGTCGAATGCTTCTCCAACAGCGTCGTCTTGCGTTTGGCCAAGAAGGCTATAGTCGCCATGATCACGGAAGAGCACTAACTGGGTGTGGCCACCACTTACGATGAGCGCTAGGCAGGGGAATGCGGGTTGCTTGGCGGGGAGGGCCAATTGTTGACCAGGCGCACTGGTGATGAAATTGGCGTACACATGGGCCTCTACATGATGAATGGCGTAGAGTGGTTTGTGCTTTGTTATCGCCAAGGTACGTGCCGCCAGGGTGCCGATCAGTAAAGATCCAATCAGCCCTGGGGCGTAGGTGACGGCAATGGCATCGATGTCGTTCCAGGTACAGTCGGCATCGGCTAGAGCTTTATCAATCACTGGCCCAATTGCTTCAATGTGACTGCGTGCAGCGACTTCTGGCACTACTCCCCCATAGGCCTTGTGAATATCGATTTGCGACACGACAACATTACTGAGTAGGCAGAACCCATCCTCAACCACCGCTGCTGCGGTTTCGTCACAACTACTCTCAATTCCCAGAATTTTCACTACTGTTACCATACCATGTGCCAACGATATTCGCTAGCACAAGCAAATCTGCTACTATAGACTCAGCAAGTAATTCATAGGAGATGTAATGAACGAACAACAACCAGTACCGCCCGTGCCAACACCCGTACCCGCTCAGCCGGTAGCGCCTGGTGTACAACCAGTCAATAGCCACATGACAATGAGCGTCGTTTCGCTTATCTTGAGCGGTATCAGTATCTTTGGTATCTTAGCCGTCGTCTTCTCGTCAATGGCAAGCTCGGCGCTAAGTGCCGGTAATGTGCCCGATGCCACAAGTAAAGCAAATACAGCTAAGATTATGGCGATTATCGCGTTTGTTTGGGCGGGGCTAGGAATACTTTCGTTTGGTTTCTTCTTGCTTATGATGATTATCGCGGCCGCCAGCGGTAGTGGTAGCAGCTACTAGTCTCCATAGTCTGGTTCTAGTGCTAAAATAGAAGCATGATGAAGCGGGGGAGCAAGCCAAACAGTTACAAAAAACTGCGCGTTAAAATCGCATCGCTTCGCTATGGTAGTAAATCAAATACTGCGAAGCTGATCCTTGTTACGGGCAACCACGGCAAATCAACTGTTGTACGATTGATCGCGGAACTTTTGCGTGAGAGCGGAGCGAAGGTAGTCGAGGTGATGGCGGCGGCTGATGCCGACCACAGCTTCGAAACAGATCCCTTCTTGCTGCACCGCCGCCTGGCAGATGCGTCTCGTCAGGGCTACGACTATGTAGTAATGGAAGTGCACGCGGCACTTGTCGCTAGTTACGCTTTGCCGACTCTTACCGTAGAAATGGCTGTCGCGACTACTGATTCACCCGAGCTTGCAGCTGTTACCGCTCTTGGGGTGCGCTACGCAGTGCTGCCCCATGGCCTCACGCCCCCTGCTGGTGTTGAACACCACAATCTCATTACATTCGGTACTGACGAAAAGGCCGATATGCGTGTTGTGTCGCAAGCACTGTACCGCAAGGGTACGGAAGTGTCGCTCGTCATCGATATGCACACCAAGCTCGACGTCGCGTCTTACCTTGTTGGTGAGGCGAATGGGCTCAATGTTGCCACGGCGCTGGCGGCGGTGTATGTACTGGGTGTCGATGTCGCCAAGTTTGCCGACGGCATCGCCCGGGTAGAGCGAATCGCAGGGAACTTTGACTATTTGCGCCACAACGCTCCGTTTTTGATCGCTGTTGACCAGGGCGGTGCTGACGATAGCTTGCTGCGACTCATTGACAACGCTAAGCAGCTCGCCAAGCGTCGTTTGCTCGTAGCGCTCGATACAGCTGCCCAGCCAACGGTACTGGACTCGCTACGCAAAGTGGCCGACAGAGTGGTGGTTGTTGGCGATAGCGCCGATCCTGATGCTGCCCGCGACCACGAAGAAGCAGCGTTCATTGTGGTGCGTGGTGCCAAAAAAGACGATTTGGTACTGCTCGTCGGACGACGCTATGCCGACTACGACGACGAAGGCAGCGCCCGTATAGCGGGAGTGATCGGCGGTAGTCGTGAGTAGGGTGAAGCGGCTGCTCAAAAAGGCTATTCCTCGTGCCGCTTTTCGCGCTGCCGAACCGCAGTATCACCGACTCGAAGCCGCCGCAGCGGCTGCGTACCGCGGCTTTCCGGCGCGCGGCCTGCATGTTATTGGGGTCACTGGCACCAATGGCAAAACGACAACGAGTAGCATGATTCACCGTATGTTAGTGGATGCTGACTACCCGACTGCGCTTATGACAACTGTCTCTTCTGGGGTGGGCAACGATATTGTTGCTTCGCAGGTGCATATGACCACGGCTGGGGCCCCACTGCTCCAAAAGCGTATTGCAGAGTTCCGCCAGCAGGGTGCCGAGTGGCTGGTACTCGAAACCACCAGTCATGCCCTGGCGCAGTACCGCGTGTGGGGTATCCCGTATGAAATAGGGGTCATGACGAATATCACGCATGAACACCTCGACTACCATGGCAGCTTTGAGCGCTACCTCGCGGCGAAGTTGCGCCTGTTCCGTATTGCAGCCAAGCATGGCCGGAAGTTTGGTATTTACAATGCCGATGATCCGAGTGCTGCGCGCTGGCGGGCTGCCGTACCCCGCTCGCTAGGCTATGGCCTGCACCAAGGTGAGCTAGTACCACACCACGTTCACATGACAGCGCAGGACAGCGCCTACCAAGTGAGTTACAAAGGTGTTACTTACGACATTGTCTGTAACATTCCAGGCGAGTTTAATGTTTATAACAGCTTGGCGGCAGTTGCGGTTGGTATAGAGCTTGGACTTAGCAAACAGCAGATAGAGCAGGGAATTGCGGCGCTGAAAAGTGTTGACGGTCGTATGAATACCATCGACGAGGGCCAACCGTATGCAGCCGTCATCGATTTTGCCCATACGCCCGATTCGTTTGAAAAGTTGTTGTCAGATTTACGACATAACACTGTTGGTAAACTTGTCGTTCTGTTCGGCTCTGCAGGACGGCGCGATGAAAGTAAGCGGGCGATTCAGGGTGAGATCGCCGGCAGATACGCCGACGAAGTAGTGCTCACCGAAGAAGATGATCGTGATGTTGACGGCGAAACGATACTAGAACAGATCGCTGAGGGCGCACGGCGTAGCGGTAAGGTCGAATTTGAAACGATGTTCAAGCTCCTTGATCGCAGTGAGGCGATTCAATTTGCCGTGAGCAGGGTAAAGACTGCCGACGATACCGTCGTGTTCCTGGGCAAGGGCCACGAAAAAGTGATTGAACGAGCTGATGGTGAACACCCCTGGGACGAGGCGGCCGAAGTGCGCACTGCCATTCGCGCTAGTCAAGCGTCAACGTAGTGCAGCGGATGTAGCCGCCACCTTTGACGAGTTCGCAAATTTCGGGGTGAAGTAGCGCGAAGCCGCGGGCGCGTAGTTCGGCGGCAAACTGCGGGGCGTGGGCACTCATAATCACCGTGCTGCCGGTAGAAACAAGGTTGCAGGCAAAGGCGTCTTTGGCTTCATGCTCGCTGACGATAATTTTATCTACCTCTGTTAGATCTTCGAGAATACGCTGACTTTCCGGCGTAAAGGCTGTCGGGCAGTAGGCGATCAGGCCCTTCTGGCCATTTTCGGGGCCACGCAGCACCGAAAGTGCCAGGTCTATGTCGTAGTAAAAGCTATCGGGCCAGCCAGACGATGTATTTATGACATCATTTCCTAAGGCATCTTGCTGCGGGACAGTGCGCAGCTGAATACGACGGAACCCTAGCGTTTCGGCCGCAAAGAGTAGCGCTGCTTCGTCACTACGGTAGGTGCTACCGCAGAATAGTAAGTCACCGCAGGGAAGGGCATCGCCTTGGCCGCTAAACTTGAGCCCGTCGGGTACTTCGAATGTTTCAATACCAAGTGTAGCGAGCATGTACCTTGCGTGGGGCTCCTCGGCCTTACGTGCATTTGGTAGCCGTGCCAGTACGGCTTTGTTGCCGCGTACCAGCGCCCAGTTGGCGGTATACACACCGTCTTGGCTGTCGGCTGGTGCTGCCACCTGCACCACCTCTATGCCGGCTTGCTGCATCATGTCACGAATATGGTCGTGCTCTTGCTGAGCGACGGCCAGGTCAACCGACTCAATATGGTAATAGGGGTTGATGGGCTGCTCGTTGCTGAAATGGCGGGCATCGGACATGAGAACTTTGCGGTTAATCACTAGGTAAAAAGGCCTTTCGTTTAGTAATAGGATTCGTGGTGACGCTTGAAGTGGAGGCGACGGACAAGCCTTTCGACATAGACTACCCACAGCTTGGTTTTCCAGACGCTGATCGGTAGTTCGTAGGCACCTACGTAGTCGGTGACATGCTTATTAAAGCTGGTTTTGAAGCGGCCGAGGCCGTAAAACGGGTGCTTGGGGTCGGCGATGTCGGCCGCGGGCGGCGTGCCGCACAAGTCGTGTACTACGCTACCGCGCGATTTTGCCCACTCGATAACTTTCCATTGTAAGTAGTGGCTACCGCCGTAGGTCACTTTTTCGCGGACACTGGCGCCGTCTTTGTAGGTGCTTTTTTGGCCATACACCAGCGCGTAGGCGCCGGCGATGAGCTTGCCGTCAAAATAGGCGAAGAATAGTTGGCCTTGCCCAGCCTCGCTGTAGCGCTGGTAAAAATCGTGGTAGTACTGGCGAGAGCGGATCACAAAGCCAGCCCCAGTGGCCGTTTCCGTAAAGAGTTCGTACATTATATCGCAGTTTTCAGGGGTGCTTTCGACCATTTTTACTACTACACCGTCGCGCTCGGCACGCTTTATGGCGTGGCGGCCTTTTTGCGGCAAGTTCTTCATGATGGTTTCTAGGCCGTCGTGCAGGTCAACGACCACAGTTGAGCAGTTGTATTGGATTGGCCGAGTGGCTATAAGCCCTAGCGGCGACAGGTCGGTGCCGAGCGGCAGCTCTGGCTCGATCTTCACTGTGAATGCCCCGTGCTTCTTCGCAAATGGTCGGAGCTCGTCGACAATTGTCTGTAGTTCCTTCGCCGACGTGACGCCTGGCCCTTTGGGGACATACCACACCTTACCGAGCAAGGGGATTCGCTTCTCCATAGCTGTCATCGCCGCTGTGTCGCACACAATATGGCGGATCGTCCAGCCGCTCGCGCGCTTGAGGTCGGTAAACACGAACCCCTGCAGCACATTGCCGCCATCAGGGTTCTCAGGGACAATCGTGTCCCACTGCTGTATTTCTGCTTCCGTCGCAAACCGCATGTTCATGTCGTACTCTATTGTACTATGACTGGGGGCATACAAAAACGCCCCCGAGAGGCGTGCTAATAATCGCTGATTGCTCTACGTTTTTCTAAGGCACGCGTTGGTTTACTATGGTCGCGTGAATTAGCTGCCATATGTGCTTGATGACGTAATGCTTCAGGGGATTGATGAGCTATGTCCCACGGCTTTTGGTCGAGTGCTGCGGCAGCGGCCTTAGCGGCTGCGCGTCGAGAACGCTTTGGGATAGATTCAAGCACTCGGCCCTCAACTGAAGTTACAATTTTCGTCTTTGGCTCGGCCGGCGGCGGCACGTCATATCCACGCGGTTTTCCCATTACTGCATTCCTAGCGCTTTTCTTAGTTCTTCATCGGACATAGCACTAACATCGGGTACTTTGTCACTAGCGTCGGCATCAAGTGCTGCTACTTGCTCAGCTACGGTTGGTCGTGGGTCGGCGGTAGGTGTAGCAACATCTAGGCTGCCTGTGGTAGCAACTTCAGCTGCAATCTGTGCAGCAAACGCATCGGCCTCAGCGGTCATTGCGCTTCTTTCTTGCAGCTCGTGGGCCGCTTGTGGATGTAATGACGCTGCCGCTAGCTGGTCGTAGATTGGCGTTGGCTCACCTGGCTGTGGTGATAGGGTTTCTGGCATTTCTTGCGTTCCTTTTTATTTTGCGTACTGCTATGTAATCATTTAAGCACAAATAGTATAAAAAGTCAATAGCGCTACGATCCAAGTGTGGCAATATGCCCGAGCGGTTGCTGCCGGCGTATATACGCTTGCTTGGCGAGTTCGAGGTTCCGCTTCATTTGCTCGCTGCGTAGAGCGATATCTTTAGTGTCGAGCCGCAAGGCTTTGCGAAAGCGTGGGCCTTCAACACCGGTATAAACTACTTGTTCTGGGTGGCGTGCTTTGCTGCGGGCATGGCGAGCGGTGGCATAGCTAGCCTTAAAATCAACAGGGAAGCGCACATCGTCCATTGTGATCCAGCGGTCAATGCCGCGCAGGTCTTCGTGTGGGTCGGTTATCCGCTCAACCGTCACCCCAGGGAGACTAAGGGCGATCTGTTCGCCAAAAATCTCTTGCTGCATACCGTGAATGGTGATTTCGAGCTGATGATGAAACCAATTGGCTTCACTCGCCCAGCCAGCGTGGTCATCGCCCCAGCGCTGACGATTAAGTACTCCATGCATAGTGCTGAGGAAACCAACAAGCTCATCAAATTCAATTGTTGGGTCGTGCATGAGCATGTCTTGAACCGCGTGGTTAAATTTCACGGTGCGCAGTTTTGCGGCTTCCAGTGCGCGCTTCGTGAGGGGTTCTACATGGTGGTGATGGCGGATTGCCTCGAGCCCGTGCGTAAACTCACCGAGTTGGCTTACAATGCGCAGTGAGTCTGCTTCTTTGCGCGTCGTTGCATCGCCTTGACGGTCAAGCTGATTTGCCCGGGCTGATGCAGCGGTGAACAGTGTTGCCTCGACCGACATGCCCCTAAGCCTGAGGCGCTGAAACATGTCGCTCGCAACTAACTCCGCAATCGTGCGCGATGCATCGAGGTAGGGAGTGCTCTGTACTTGTTCGGTTTTTGCGGATGGAAGTGTTTTTGTTTCATTCATATGCGTTTTAGGATTATAGATTAAAAATGACGAGGCCGCTCCGGATCGGGGAGCGAATCATAATCAGCTAGGAGATGATGGTGCATAGCACGTGCGATTGTCATTCCAGGAGCAAGGGAGTTAGGTTTAGTATCGTTTGCACCATGGGCGATAGGAGCGTGATCGCGCATTGAGGTTGCGAGTTCCCGAGCATCCTGAAGATTGGTTAACCCAAGCAGGTCGCAGAGCTGCGTAGCAACGGCATTATGTGCAGAACGACGAGACTGGTCTTTTTCCATAACAAGCGCTGTCAGCCCCTCGCCTCGGCCTTTTTTTAATAGGCTCGCATACTTTTCATGTTCATCGGCAGCACGGAGATAGCGGCACCAAGCCTCGTCGACAGTACGAGGGAAACTGCCATAGGGATAATGATGCCAGCGGTTGTTATTTTGGCTTACGATAATGCCAAGTTTAGTTAGCACCGGTGCCTCAAGTGCAGACTGACATCCAGTTTCATTGAGCACATGTAACACTCTCTGTTTTGATTCTTCGAACTCGCTGAGTGTCGGCAAATCGTATTTTTCGGCAATACGTGCGCGCGTATCGGCGACAAGCTGCTCCTGGCTATGTTTGATTGCCAGTTGTGCACTTTCCTCTCGGGCCATTCGCATTCGCTGTATGTTAAGGGCGAACTCAGGGTTGTATTTCATAAGATAGGAGGAAGTGATATCGTCCAAACGTTCGTCAAACATACTTCTGTTCGAACGCAGCAACTGGCGTAAGGTCTCTAGTGCCTCTTCGGACAATTCGAAGCTTAGATCTGGAGTAGATTCGTTTTTTGTTTTTGAAATTGTTTCGATGACAGTAGTGGTCATTTGATTCTAGTTAAGCATAAATGGAATAAAAAGTCAAGAGGTGATGGCTATGAAACGCCCCACGGAATGAACCGTGGGGTAGTTGACGACTAATTAGTCGTCGAAGGTCAGGTAAGCCCAGCTGTGGTCCATGCACACTTCCAGGTGGCCGGGCCGTTGCTCGCGGCCGATAGTCACCGGATAACTCTGGTGAACCATACCCAGTCGTGGTCGGCCCTCGGTGACAGCAAGCGTGACTTTGCGGTGGCGCCAGCTATTACGCTCGTGCACACGCAGCCGTACTACTTCTCCCCTGAGCAATCGTGTCACTAGCTTCTTCAGCTTGAGACCACGGGTGTCGATGCGAAGTTGCTTGCCCATGAGCAGCCTTTCTGTAGGGGGCGGATACCTTTTTATACGATACCACAAATTGAGCTATAAAGCAAAACATCCGCGGGGGTTGCGGATGTTTTGCTATAAAGGGGTGACTATTGCTGTTGCTGCGGGTTGGACAAAAAATCGATTTCTTTGATGATATCGAGCAGCGCCTGAGCTTTGCGGGCTTCATCGGTGATTTGCTTGGCGGCTTCGTGTGCTGGCGCAACCAGTGATTTGTCGTCGGTAGAACGGATGAGCAGGAGGTAGGTGTCGAACTTTTCTTCGGGCGCAAGATTGAGCTTGTCTACAAGTGGGCGTAGCTCATTAATTGCATCTGACTTGACGCTACCGAGGTCATCGCCACCTACTGTGGGGAGCGAAGGAGCTGGCAGAGGGGCTGATACGGGCGGAAGCTGGGGCTCTGCAGGAAGAGTAGAGCTGTCAACTACAGGCGTAGCAGCAGGGGGCGGACCAGCAGCAACTGGCGCGACGATATCACTCATTGCTGCACCTGTTGTTTCTTCATCATCGCCTTCAGCAGTCACGCCGGCCAAAACCTTCGCGAGTTCTTGATCATCACTGATCGGTTGAGTTGATTGCGGTTGAATGTCCATGCCCACCCCTGTAAATTAAAATATACTTATGCTTAGCTATACTGTATCATAGGAAGAGAAGAATACGCAAGGAGTGGGTGATGCTTGATGATGTGAATGTGTTAAAACAACGGGACCCCGAGGATGCTTTGGGTGTAGCAGCCCGGCTGTACGAGCAGGTCAGTTACAACTGCGAACTAGTAGACGCTGAGCATGACGGACGTGAAATAAAAGATGTTGTTGTGGCAGGAATGGGCGGTTCGGCGCTCGCAGCCGATGTTGTGAAAGCGTTCCTCGGTGACAGATTAAAAGTGCCGTTTGATGTCGTAAAAAGCTATACGCTTCCAAAGTACGTGCAGCACAACACACTGGTGATTGCGAGTAGCCATAGTGGCAATACGGAAGAAACAATCAGTTGCTTCACCGAAGCAATTGAGCATCGGCATAATCCGCAGCTCGCCGTGATTTCGACAGGCGGTACCTTGCAGGAAATGGCTGCTGCCCACCGTATTATGTATGGTAAAATACCCCATGATACCCAGCCGCGCATGGGAATGATCTACAATTTGCGCGTGCTGCTAAAGATCCTCATTGCTTATGGCTTGGTTACGCACGATGTATATGACGAGCTGGACAGTGCTGCCGACTGGCTGCACCACGAAAGCGACGGATGGACCAAAGAAATGCCGACAACACACAACTATGCCAAGCAACTGGCGCTGACGGCTGTTGGCAAAACACCTGTGTTCTACGCTGGCAACCTAATGGCACCGGTGGCGTATAAGTGGAAGATTAGTTGGAATGAAAATGCCAAAAATGTGGCGTTTTGGAACTATTACCCCGAGTTTAACCACAATGAATTTTTGGGCTGGACCAGCCATCCGGTAGAAAAGCCATTTGTCGTGTTTGACCTAGTGAGTGAGTTTGAACACCCGCAGATTTTAAAGCGTTTCGCCCTGAGCGACAAACTGCTCAGCGGTCGGCGGCCTAAAGCCAACGAAGTGTCGCTTGCTGGCGATACGGTGATGAAGCAGATTCTTTGGGGGTGTGTGCTAGCAGACTTCGTTAGTATTTACGTCGGTATTTTAAATGGCGTCGACCCAACACAGGTTGATTTGATTGAGAAGTTCAAAAAAGAATTGAGCTAAGACCCCCACCGTTTGTGTCTTGGTAATATAGCTCAGCGATAGAGTGAGCTGAATTTCGCTAGGGCCGCGTGAGTACTAGTGGTATTGCCTCAGGGATTCAATCGTATCTTTGCGAGCAGCTTTAAGGGCGGGGAAGATACCGAATATAAGGCCGACGCATAGCGCCATTACCAGCGCAATTGCGGCAACCTGCCACGTAAATGCAGGGGCAAAATACAGCTGAGTACTGATAATGAAGGCGAGTACGTAGCCAGTGAAATAGCCAATCAGTCCACCGATGAGACTCATCATCAACGATTCAATCAGGAACTGTGAAACGATACTAGCATTGCTGGCGCCGACAGCTTTACGGATGCCAATTTCGCGTGTCCGTTCGGCCACGCCAACCAGCATGATATTCATAATGCCAATGCCGCCGACGAACAGTGAAATAGCGGCGATGGCGGTCATTACCTGGGTGAGCGCCACAAATAACTGGTTGGTCGGCTTGCCGATATCTTGACCGACGGCGATGGAAAAATCTTTTTCGCCGCCATGTGCTTGGAGGAGGCGACTAGACACACTAGTGGCAATTTGCTGCATATTGCTGCCGGATTTAGCGAGCACATTGATTTGCTGGATCTGAGCGCGGGATTGGTGAAATTGCTTGCCCTGAGCAAGGCTGACAACCGCAGCATTGTTGAGGTCGACATTGTTGTAATTGATGGGGTTTTGCGATTTTTTAATCACACCGATCACTGTGAACTGTAAGCCGCGGATTGTGAATGTACTACTGATTGGACGTTCTGTGCCGAAGAGGTCGATCGCAAGCTGCTCGCCGACCACTGCAGTGTTGGCATCGGTCGATTCATCGAGGAATTGGCCGCTCTTCATAGTGATGTTGGCAACCTTGGTAAAACCAGATGTTGTAGCAACAACAACACCATTTTCGATGGTTTCGGTTTGTGATTTTAATGTGCCGTCAACAGTCATCACTGGTACAGCCGTATCTATGCCAGGGAGCTCCGCTATAGCGCCTGCATCCGCTTCAGTAAGGCTACTCGTGCTAAACGATTGCTGGGCCACGGGGTTAGTGAGGGCATTGGGGTCGCGGGTTTGTAGTCCTGGACGCACAACAACGAGGTTACCACTATAGGCTTCGATCTGTTGGTTAATCATTCGCGACACACCGCTGCTCAAGGCAAGGATACAGGTGATGCTGGCGATACCTATGGCGATTCCGAGGGTTGTGAGAACACTGCGTGCTCGGTTACGCCTTAGCGAGTGATAGGCGTTTTCGATGTGATCAACGAATATCATGACGTTTTACTGTCCTTCTTGCTGTGGGTGGCACGTTTTTTCTTTGCCGTTTTTGGCTTCGGGGTGGTCGCTATTTTCGTTGTGCGCTTTACGGCGGGGCTCTTTGCTTTCTCGGCAGACTGCTTGGCGCGCGTTGCCTTTGCCAAATTGGTGCGACGGTTGAGCGGGATTTTGGTGACGGTATAGGCGTCTTTTGTATCAACTTTGATACGAGTATCGCTGGCAATACGGCCATCGAGCATATTAATCACTCGACTAGCGTAGCTAGTAAGCCCAGGGTTATGCGTAACCATGATGATAGTATTGCCTTTTTTGTGAAGCTCGCTCAGCTCTTCCATAATGACATGGCTACTACGACTGTCGAGGTTACCCGTTGGTTCGTCGGCGAGAATAATGCTTGGCTCGTTGACCAGCGCCCGCGCGATAGCAACACGCTGCATTTGACCACCGCTCAGTTGCCAGGGCATGTAGTACTCGCGTTCTTGCAGATGGAACTGCTTCAGTACCTCACTGGCACGTTCTAGTCGTTTTGTTCGCGCAAGGCCCTTGTAGGTGAGAGGGAGGGCCACATTTTCAAGGACCGTCAAGCGATTAATCAGGTTAAAGCTTTGGAACACCATGCCAATCTGGTTGCTACGGACGCGGGCGTGTTTGGCACTGCCCAGGCGATCGATGGCGTTGCCGTCAAGTAGGTATTCGCCCTCGTCTGCACTATCAAGTAAGCCCAGCACGTTGAGTAGCGTGGTTTTACCGCAGCCACTAGGCCCCATAATGGCGATAAACTCGCCCTTCTCGATTTTGAGGCTGACTTCGTCAAGTGCGTTGAAGCATGCATCACCTAGCCCATACCGTTTGGTAAGAGCCCGTAGTTCAATGACCGGTGTTGCCAAGTCGGGTTGTGCCATCTGTCCCTAGTATGTTGCAGGGGGTAGGTGCACTGCAAGCGGAATGGCATACATTGTGAGGTGAAAAATACAACTTTTATCTAACACTGTCGATTGAGCTATAATAAGCCTATTGGAGAGGTGTCTGAGTGGTTGAAAGAGCACGCTTGGAAAGCGTGTGTGCGAGGCAACTCGTACCGTGGGTTCAAATCCCATCCTCTCCGCCATAGAAAAATAGAGACCATCTGGCCTCTATTTTTCTTGCCTACGACTAGTGCCCGGTCGTAGGAGATGCAGCACCTTTGCGGGGTCTTTGTAGACAAATAGCTCGGTAACATCATGGAGCTCGTCGTATTCACCCTCTGTCTGGAAGGGAACTACCGACGGTTGCTCAAAATAGACCGTGAGGTGATTGGTGGGGTGGGCGGGTGCGCGCCCGGCGAGTGCACGGAGACCAAAGGGAATATTTGGCATAATCGATGAAACGTTATTGGTTCGGAAGCCAAACGTACTACCAGCGGGGTAGTCGGTAGAAGAGCGAATAATACGGCCAACCTGTCGGCTATTGATGGCTAGGATGTCGGTCACGGCATTTTGCACGAGGGGCGATTGACTGGTGTGAAAGGCCGGCAGCAGGCGGTCGCGTAGCTCGAAATAGTCCATACCGAGCTGCCCAATACTCGCTGCGAGCTTAGTCCATTCGGGTAGGTTGCGCATTCGCTCGCGTGAAGCTGAGGCACCAAATCTACTTGCTGCCATGGCTGTGAAGCCAAGTGTCATATAGCCTGGTGCATCGCGCAAGTAGCGGCCATTCGTCTCGATTGTCATCGGATGAGCGTCAACAACATGTGCTGACGAGTCAAGCAGTTGCAGAGGATTTTGCTCCTTGCCGAGGTCACGGAAATTGCCGTAGCCTAGCGGTCCAATCAGAGTGTTGGTATGGCCTTCGCGCAGTACGGCATTTGAAATTTGCATCGCAGTGCCATCACCACCTGCCGAAAGAATGATATCTCCATCTTGGAATGTGTTGCGCATATCATCGATGTTGGCCTCTGTATCAGGATATTTCGTTAGGAATGGCTCATAGTGCACCCCGGCCGCATCGAGCTGATTAAACACGCCAGCCTGTATCTTTGCGGCCCGAGTACTGAGTGGGTTGTGAACGACAACGACGCGTTTTTCTGTTTGAAGCATTTATATTATTATAGCAAATCATAACCATTTTGTCAACTATGCTTATCTGTCGATATGATGAAATTCATGAGTAATTTAAAACCGCCGGCCCGAATGAACGGGCGCGGCGGTGATTGCGTCAGTAGACGACGACGCGCGTACCGATGGGCGAGCTGTTGTAGACCCACTGCGCCCCTGCCCAGTCGCGCAGGTTGACGCAGCCGTGGCTGCCGCCGGTCGGACTGGACCATCCCCACTGCGTGAATTCGTCACTGAAGTGGATCGCGTAGCCGCGGAGGAAAAACAGTGAGAACGGCATGCGCGCGCCGTACTTGTACGAGTACGCGTTGGCGTTCTTCATGTATACATGGAACAGGCCGTTTGGTGTGTTCATGCCGGGGCGGCCAAAGCGCGTATCGAGGGCGCCGGCCACCTGACCGTTGACGACAACGAACAACTTGTTCGCGGCCTTGCTCGCACACAGTGCGATGCCCGGCACCTGGCACCTGGTATCGATGCCAGCGATGGGCGCGTATGTGGGCGTCGCCTTTTTTGCAGTCTTCTTCTTCGCCTTCTTCTTCTTCTTCTTCGCCTTCTTCTTGACGACCTTCTTGGCCGACTTGGTAACCACAGTCTGCGTGGTCGTGACGGCGGAGGCGGATGAGGCGACGGCAATCTCGACGCCACTGAAAATGAGCGCAAGGCTCATGATTACCATGACCCAGGCGCGCACGCGCCGCCCGACGGTGTTTTTGGTGAGGTGCATTCCCGTTCCTTTCGATTGTGGGAAAGTGTGTTGCACACTATACCATAAACATACAGGCGTGTCTGTAGCATCTGACGTGCCATTATCATTGACAAATTATAACAAATAGGTTATCATCATCTTTGATTATCCGTCGATACAGAGGAGACAGGGTACAATGGTTCTTTTTCTTTATTTCATCGGCTTGTGCGCATGCCTTGGCATGAGCGTCGCTGCTGGGCGCGCAGTTGGAGATTACTTCCATAGCTGGCCTGTTGGGTTGGTGGTGTTCCTGATCGCTGCGTACGTGCTCATCAGAACACTGACGTTTCTGGTGGTGTCGGTTGTCACCGACAAGGAGTCGGCGTGGGAGACCGGTCGCCGTCGGTACGGGATTTATGCGACCGATAGCGGCGACAAAGAAGCCGCGCTTGAAGCGTTTGCGGAACGAATGAGGGCAAAGAACGATGCCCTTTCTCGTGGTGTGTCACCCAAGGAATTTGATGAGCAGCAGCGGGTGGAGGACAGGGCTGCTACGGAGCGGCGCGCCCGAGAAATCTCAGATCGGCTGCGAGAAGCGGCTAAGGACAAGTCCATCAAGTGGGCAGATTAGCCCCACTACCCCCATGTGCCACGCGCGCGTGGGGGATTTTAATGCAGCTAACGAGACGGTGTGCACATCTATGATCGACTAAATATCTCACGGAGGCTGAGTTTGCGACTATACTCGAGTGCGCCGTAGCGAAATATCCGTACCGCGATTGACATGGTAAGTGCCGCGCTGATAACAAGTAGCATAATTCCTACTGTAATCTCCCATGGCTCCAGGTTGCCGACCGCATTGCGTAGCAGCATTGGTATTGGTGCGGTGAATGGGAAGAGTGTGAGAAAACGTACGAATGGGCTGTCGGGAGCAGAAATGAAGAGAGAAACAGCGTAGAGCGGTCCAAAAATCAGCATCATGATAAGGCCAATGAAGCCGCCAGCTTCTTTGGCGGTAGGGACGGCGGCACCGATGGCCACCATCAGCCCCGTAAAGAGCAAGAAACTCGCGATAAATATCACGGCGCCGATGGCGATTCTGCCTGGGTCAACCGGTAGCGACGAAAGGTCAAGGTCGGGGAGCTGGAGCTTATCGCGGAATACAAAATAACCAGTGAGGGCGGGTACAAGGATTATGAGTCCTTGTACTACTGCGAGAATGATCAGCGAATAGATCTTGCCAATGATCAGTGTGCGTGCCTGCACCGTTGTGAGTAGCATTTCGATGACGCGATTTTCTTTCTCCTCAGTTGTACTGGTTAGCATTTGGTTGCCAAAGAATGCAATCAGCAGATAAAACAGTACGAGAAATATGCCCGGGAGGACCATCTGCTTGGCGGGGTCGAACTCTGCCCCGTCGCGGTAGGTCGTGACTTTGCCCTTTGTCGCATCTTTGACAATGGCGCGCGTGTTGGCGTCAACTGAGTTTTCGACAGATGCCGTGAGTAGGGCCTTGGCGACACCCGAATACCGGCCGTTGTCAAAAATACCCACATCTCTGGCATATACCTCGATCTCACTTTTTGACAGGTCAGCTGGGTAGTAAAAGTAGGCGTCAAGCGAGCCAGATTTGACTGCTGCGATCGCAGCACCTTTGGAGTCGACAATTTTTGCACCGAACGCAGTAGCCAGCTCAGGTTTGATGAGGCCGGAAGTATCGGTAATTTGCAGGCTAAATTTTTGTTTCTCGAGGTCTTTCGCGGCTTGTTCAGTTGAGACATTTGACATGAATACAATGCCAAATACAGCTGCGATCATGACAGGGAAGCCGAGCGCCATAACCCAGAATGATTTTTTCTTAAGAGTTCGTGTTATTTCGAACCGCATAACGGTGAGTAGATTGTGCATCACTATACCTCCTCCTCATTTTCGTCGCCGTACACTCGCACAAATATGTCGTCAAGTGATTTGCCACCAAATTTCTTCTTGACATCGCTCACCGTGCCATAGGCGCGGGCGACTCCATCTTTGAGTAGTAAGATACGATCACAGAGCTGTTCAACCTCTTCCATCTGGTGAGTGATCATCACGACGGTTGCGCCCTTTCTCTGATGATCTTCGATAATGCTCATAAGCAACCGGCGGTTGACGGGGTCGAAGCCTTTGGTCGGTTCGTCGAGAATGAGTAGTTCAGGGTTTCCGAGCACGGTGATGCCGAGCTGGATCTTTTGCTGCTGACCACCGCTCAGTTTGTCGAGACGTATCTTTGCCTTATCTTCTAGTTTGACGCGCTGTAAGAAGTCCATCGATTGGCGTCTGGCTTCGTCGCGCTTTAGGCCTTTGAGTTGCCCAAAATAAACCATTGTGTCGATAACCGACTCCTTCTTGTATAGTCCGCGCTCTTCCGGCAGATAGCCAAGCTTTACCCCTTCGCTCACCGAGTAAGGTGCGCCATCAATAAGTAGTTCGCCAGCTGTGGGGATATAAATTCCTAGAAGCGCCCTGATAGTGGTTGTCTTGCCGCTGCCGTTGCTACCAAGCAGCCCAAACGTTTCGCCGCGCTTGACAGTAAAACTGAGGTCTTTGATCACCTCGGTGTCCCCAAATCGCATAGCGAAGTTTTTGATTGTAATAATGTCGTCCATATACCCTAGTGTACCACCACATAAAAAGTAGGCCCCAGCCCGCGGGTGCGGGCTGGGGCGGTGCGGGGAGTTCAGTAGCGCGAGCTGCTGGAACCCTGCTTGGTGGCGGGGATCATCAGTCCGAGCAGAAGGCCAGCGCCGACTGTCGGCCAGAAGCCGGCGAGGGTCACCCAAGAGGGGAGCCAGCCACTGAAGATCCACAGGGTGAGGGCGTTGAGACCGAACATCAGCACGGGCAGTAGCAGAAGGGCGCCGATGCCAGCGGTCACCAGACCGATGCCGGCAGTGAGGAAGCCCATGACCAGCCGCACCACCGCTCCGACAAGAGCGAAGATGAGACCGAACCCAAGCGCGTACAGAATGTAGCCTCCGGGAGTGGTAAGTTCCGCGCCGTTGAACCGGAAGTGGACCCAGCCCCACGTGTTGAGGCCGAAGATGACGGTCGCTTTGATGAGGATGTTGATAACGACACGAAACATGCGGACTCCTTGGTAGAAGGAACTCCCCAGGCGGGGTGCTAAAATTTATATTAACATTTTTTTCAGTGTTAGTCAATACTATTCTCAGTGAAGTATAAATATGTTATTTCTTTCAGTGACATAGACGCTACATATAGCGTAGTAAAAATTACCATAGACACTATAAGGTGTTGGCGTAAGGCGTTGCGAAAAAAACATAGCCAAAATACTTGAAATCTCCATATATAGCGCATATTATTCTATACAGACACTACATATGTAGTAGTTCAGCAAAATAGACACCACCGCAAGATTATCGTAGAGCTAGCTCACCACACTAGTGGTAGCTATTCTTGTGGTGTGCTAGGACACTTTGAGGGAGGTGGACGTGGCTATCGAGCGAGGGTACTAACATAACATAAAGGACAGGGCATATGACAAACATCCAAGTGGTGAAACGCGATGGCACCCGCGAACCATTTGACGCCAACAAGATAAACCTGGCGCTTGTACGAGCAAGCGAGGGTTTGCCTGATCAAATACAAAAAGTAGTGCAGGTAGCGACAGAGTTGCAACTGACATTATTTGACGGAATTACGAGCGAAGAGCTCGACGAAGCGGTGATTCACACTGCGCTGCAAAACGTAAAAGACGACCCAGACTTTGATACCATTGCTGCGCGTTTGCTGCTGAAAAACATTTATAAGAATATTCTGGGCGACTATACCGACGATGCTGAGCTGAAAAAGCTGCACGCCAGTCATTTTCCTCGCTATATTAAGCAGGCGGTGAAGGATGGCTTGCTTGACAAGCGGATGGCCGACAGCAAGCTGTTTGACCTGAAAGCACTTGGCGACGCGCTCGACCCCGAAAAAGACAAGCTGAGCAAGTACCTCGGCGTCATCACCAACAAAAACCGCTATGCGCTGCGTAAGCAAAACGGTGAACCACTCGAAACGCCGCAGTTTACTCATATGCGGATTGCGATGGGGCTCAGTTTCAACGAGAAAAACCCTACCAAAGCAGCGCTCGATTTTTACAAGCACATGAGCAATCTAGACTACCTGCCTGGCGGCAGCACGCGGGTTAACGCGGGCGGCAGCTTCCCGCAGCTTTCTAACTGCTTTGTAATTGATGTCGAAGACGATATGGAGAGTATCGCTAAAAGCATTCGCGACACCATGTGGATTGCCAAGGGTACCGGTGGGATTGGTATTAGTATGAACAAGCTCCGTGCGGCTGGTAGCCCGGTCAAAACCACCAATACGGTGAGTACCGGTCCGCTACCGTTCATGAAAATGATCGATACCGCGCTGTTTGCGGTCAGTCGCAAAGGCAAAAAAGCCGGCGCAGCCGCGATCTACATGGAAAACTGGCATCTTAATTTCCCGGCATTTATGGATTTGCGCGAAAACAACGGTGACCCGTACTACCGCACAAGATTTGCCAACATCGCCGTGTATATCAGCGACGAGTTCATGAAACGAGTGCAAAAAGAGCAGGACTGGTATATGTTTGATCCTGCTGAAACAGCTGACCTGAGCGAACTCTACGGTGCAGCCTTTAGTGCACGCTACAGTGAGTATGTGAAACTGGCCGAAGCGGGCAAGCTGCGCGTGTTCGACAAAGTACCGGCGCGGCAGCAGTGGCGGCAAATCCTCATTCGCCTGCAGGCGAGTAGCCATCCGTGGATTACCTGGAAAGATAGTATCAACGTGCGAGCACTCAACAACAATGTCAGCACTATTCACTCGTCAAACCTGTGTACCGAGATTACGCTGCCCAATGACAAAGACAATATATCGGTGTGCAACCTTGTGAGCATCAACCTAAGTGCGTTTTTGGACGTGGAGAAAAAAGAGTGGGACTGGAAACGGCTAGAACTCGCGGCACGCAGTGCGATACGCCAACTCGATAACCTGTGCGATGTTACCGATACGCCTATTCCAGAAGCGATTCATAGCATTAAGACCACACGGGCCCTTGGCCTTGGCATTATGGGCTTCACCGATGTCGTCGAAAAGATGGGCTACAGCTATGAATCCGAAGAAGCCTACGACCTGATGGATCAGATGGCAGAATACATTAGCTACTATGCGATTGATGAGTCGGCTAATCTTGCAAAAACCCGCGGTGCCTACCCAGACTTTAAAGGCAGCGGCTGGAGCAAGGGCGAACTGCCTGTCGATAGCCTCGACAAGCACGAAAAAGACCGCAAAGTGAAGGTAAAGCTCACGCGCAAAAAACGCCTTGATTGGGAATTGCTACGCAAGAAGACGACTAAGGGTATGCGCAACGCCACGCTGATGGCGATTGCGCCAACGGCCAATATCGCTCACGTGGCCGGCACTACTCCGGGGATTGACCCACAGTTTGGCCAGATATTTAGCCGCAGCACGCTGAATGGTAAATTCCTTGAAGTGAACACCAACCTTGTGCGCGACCTAAAAGCACTCGGCATATGGGATGACGTGAAAGAGCGTTTGCTGGTGGAGCAGGGCGACCTGACGAATATCGAGCAAATTCCCCAGCATTTGAAAGATGTTTACAAGACTTGCTTCCAGCTTAGCCCGTTTGCCTTTATCGAAGTGGCGGCTCGGGCACAGAAGTGGGTTGACCAAGCAATCAGCCGCAATATGTATCTTGAATCACGCAGCATTGATGACATGGAAACGGTCTATATGGAGGGGTGGCTACGCGGGCTCAAAACCACGTATTACCTACATATGAAACCACGTCATCAGGCGGAGCAGAGTACCACAAAAGTTAATAAAGCAGAAGCATTGGCCGCTGGCGGCGCCCGCAAGGCTGGGTTTGGCTTCGCAAAGAAACAAAGCGTATAGGAGGGGATATGAACGCATCTACTATCATCAATGACACCATGACACTCGAAGAAAAACTGCAGGCAATCAGCGATGCTATGGAGCAGGCTCAAACAGCTGCCAATGAAGCGGCAACTGCACGTGGCGAGGTTGCAGCACCGATCGATCCAGCCGACCTGACCATGTGCGACGGTTGCCAGTAGGGGGAGTGTAGGGATGACTCCTGAACAACGGGCACTGCTTGCAGTGCAGTATCCTGGCCATACCTTCGCTGACTACGGTACGCACATCGTGGCAACACCGGAAGACCAACCAACGACCGAAGAGGTACTGAAAGAAGCCTTTCGTCGCCTCGGCTTCCACTATGTCCGGTATGCCGAGGCAGGGGATGCGCTCGAGCATGCTTGCTAGCAAACGCGGACCATACTACCAAGGGTCCCATAAATATGACATAATAGTACTATCGAGATACTAATACGAATTGATAAAGGAGGAATACTATGGGAAAGATACTAGGCGCTGGTATCCAAGACGGCTTGTTACTCAAGCCAATCCACTACCAATGGGCGATGGATTTGTATGACCAAGCGGTTGCCAACACGTGGTTCCCCAACGAGATTCAGTTGGCACAAGACCTTGCAGACTGGGAAAAGATGACCGAAGAAGAGCGCCACGCGGTGACGTTCCTCATGAGCTATTTCAACCCTAACGAGCTGCTGGTCAACAAAGCACTAGCATTTGGCGTCTACCCCTACGTCAATGCCGCCGAGTGTCACCTATACCTTGCAAAGCAAATGTGGGAAGAGGCCAACCACTGTATGGCCTTTGAGTACGTACTTGATACCTTTCCAATTGACCGCGAAAAAGCTTATAGCGCTCATGTTGATGAAAAGGTGATGGCCATCAAAGAAGAGTTTGAGACCAAATATATCAAGCGTATGACCGAAGACACGATGGATATCACGACAACAGAGGGCAAAAAAGACTTCATCCGCAACCTCATCGCCTACAATATCATCCTTGAAGGTATTTGGTTCTACTCTGGCTTTATGGTTGCATTGTCGTTCCGACAACGAAATCTGCTTCGAAACTTTGGTAGTCTGATTGACTGGATTGTGCGTGACGAGAGTCTACACCTCAAATTTGGCATCAATCTCATTCTTACGGTTATTGAAGAAAACGAGGACCTACAGGACCCAGCATTTGCCGAAGAGATTAAGCAAATGATTCTTGACGGCGTGGCTATGGAAGAAGAATACAACAAGGCGCTACTACCAAACGGTATTCTAGGCCTCAATGCCGACTATATTAATCAGTACGTAAAATACCTGACCGATCGACGCCTGGAAGAGTTGGGTTTCGAGCCGCACTACAATGTGAGCAATCCCGCTAAGTGGATGGCAACCGCGAATGACACCTACGAACTCGTCAACTTTTTCGAAAGTACCAACACCAGCTACGAAGTAAACGCGGGTAACGCCGAAGCCAAGCTCAAAGCGACGACCGACGGCACCGAAGAAGAACCAACCGAAAACGACGACAAATAGCGAGATGGCCGAGCGTCATCACCGTCGCCTACATGTGAGTAGCCAGAGCCCAATCAAGCTTGGTGCGCTGCAGCATGCCATGGAGCGGGCCGGACATTCAGTTGATGTTGTGGGCTATACAACGAAAAGCGGAGTTAATGAGCAGCCGCTCAGCCTCGATGAAACAATCCGTGGCGCACTGAATCGCCACGCTCAACTACATGAGATTGCTGGCGCTACAGCAGGTGAGTATTTAGCGACGATCGAGAGTGGCAATGATACGCTCCACGAGGCGCTCGGATTTCGAGGGCTTTCGATCGTGATTATCGAGCAGATGGGCGGTGTACGCAAAATGGGGCTCGATGTTGACGTGGAGTTTCCACCTGAAATTGCCGAGCTTGTACCAGCCGTGTATCCAGATTTTGGCGTCATGATGCAGCAGCGCTACGGCAGTGAGCTGAAAGACCCGTACCCACTCGTGACTGACGGTAGAATAACTCGTGAGATGCTGCTTGAAGAGGCTGCGTATCGCGTCGCGTTGCAGCTATAGGTTGACATATACGTGTAAATTTGTCATAATACTGCTTTAGTACCCCCTACAATTCAGAAGGCAGGTGTATTTCAATGGCATCAACCAATGACCTAGTGTTCGGCCACGGGCTTGTCGACGCGCTGGGTGCGGCGGCTGAACAGGTCGGCACCAACAGGTTCGACGAGGAGCCAGCGACAACGCTCGCAGCCCTCATCGCTCTGGACGACCACTTCGGTCTGTCGCGTGTTGACGACTACGTCCTGGTCACTGCCAGCTACACCCTGTGGCTGATGGGCGGGCTCGAGGTGCTCGACCCGGACATCGCCGCGCGGTTGGAGGCACTCGCCGAGTGTGGCGACGACGATCCGCGCATCGCCGAACTCGACGCGCTCATCGCCAGTCGGCCTTTCGAGGTGCAGATGGTGGAAGCCTACGACCCGCCGCCATTCATGGTGGGCCGGGTGTTCCGCATTCGCGTCATGAACGAGGCACAGGCCGAGCAGCTACCAGGGATGGTCACCGTACGAGCCAATGGTGACGTCATCTCACTGCCCCGCGGTGAGGTGACGAACGTCAACGATCTGTAGGGTGCCCCCGGCCGTGTGTGTATCCGCAAGGAGCGCACACGGCCATATTTTATTGTGGTACAATACAAAACAAATAGGTTTGGGTGGACGTCACAGGGGAGAATAATGAGCGCGCAGCAGGAACGGCCACCAACATTTGTACTACTAGAAAGCCCGTTTGCGGCCGATACTGAAGAGGGCTTACGGGCCAACCACGACTACGCGATGGCGGCGATGCGCGACGCGCTCATGCGTCACCACGAGGCGCCGTTTGCTAGCCATTTGCTGTACACGCAGATGCTTGATGACACGGTGCCGATTGAACGGCATATTGGGATTGAGGCTGGCCTGGCAATCGGTATGTTTGCCGAGCGTACCGTGGTGTATATGGACCGCGGTATTAGCCGCGGCATGCGGTATGGCATCGACAACGCCAAGAAAGCTGGCCGGCCGATTGTCTATCGTAGTCTCAATGACTTTCCCACTAGTTTTGAAGAGTAGCTTATACTTAGGTAGTATGAAGCCAGAAATTGAAGCGAAATTTATGGATATAGACATAGACGATGTTCGTGCGCGACTGACTAGGGCAGGCGCCTCGTGCACCGCACCTATGCGCCTCATGCGCCGCGTACTCATAGAAACCGAGCAGATGGCACGCGATGATGCTTTTGTGCGCCTGCGCGACGAAGGCGATAAAGTGACGCTTACCTACAAGCAGTTTCATGGCGACCAAGCGCACAGCGCGAGCGAGCACGAAGTACCTGTGAGTGGTTTTGATACCGCGCTCGAAATTCTAAAAGCTTGCGGACTTATGGTGCAGACTTACCAAGAGAGCAAACGTGAAACCTGGCAGCTAGGGGAGTGTGAAGTGGTGATCGACGAGTGGCCGTGGATGAACCCGTATATCGAGATCGAGGGCGAATCAGAAGCAGCTGTCAAAAAAACCGCTGGCCTACTTGGCTTTGATTGGGCCGCGGTGGTGTTCGGCGGTGCCGATGTGATTTACCAGCGCATGTTCCCCCGTATGACAGTACGCGGGGTGATTGACGTACCCGAAGTACGCTTTGGTGACCCAGTGCCCAAAGTATTTGGGAAGCAGTTGCAGTAGAGTATTGTATATTCTCATAAAAATGATATAATTTCAAATAGTCTTCCCGAACATTGGGTTTGGGATGTTCTTTCAAGGAGGCGCTATGTCGCAACCAGGTCAGTTCGACTTTTTTCACACCCGTGACGGACGGGGTGCCAAGGGTGTGAAAAATGACTACAAAAAGCGCATGCGGGCTTATCGGTGGAATGCCCGCGTGTATAACTTCTTTCGTCGCCCGATCTACAGGGTGCTCACCATCACGGTGATTGCAACGGCGGTGTGGTACTTCACGCACAGCCTGCTGTTCGCCGCTACCGCTGCGGCAGTGGCTGTGCCAGTGGTCTGGTGGCTGTTCAACGGCTTCCGCGCCGGGACGTACCGCCAGTTCAACGGGCATGCCTGGACGCCGGGCACTGGCCCGGTGCGAGCTCGCGACTATCACTGACCCTTGCTATGGCGTACCGTTTCCCACCAGGAGCGGTACGCCTTTTCCATGTCTATCGAAGAAAAAGAAAATGGGGCCGGTGCAAGGCTGCACTGGCCCCTTGCGGGGGATGGACGTTTCTGGCCTTCTGCCCCCCACGGGCAGATACCAGCAATACGCCAAGGTCTGTTGTCGCTTTGCGGCGACCGCCCGTACCTGGTGAGGCGACTTGTCGGTCGGTTCACTGGGCGTTCTCTCTGCATATGACAAGTAGTTTCACAGAGATAGGAACGCGGCAGCAGGGTAATGACCTTAGCGCTCAGTACAGGCTTGCCCGTCCGAGCTACGTTGGGAATGGTCTGACCCTGGAGAGACAATGTCTCCGTCAGATCCAAACATCGATCGCTTACCCAACACATCGACCTTTTCATTATAGCATAGAAATAATAGAAAGTCAATAGCTTCGTACGAGCTACACAACTTCATATGCGGGTAATTTGCCCGTAGAGACATTTGCTGCTTTTATGGCTTGGAGTCGCTTGATGTTGTTGAGGCGGAAGTGTGGGTCGTAGTAAACGCGTACGACTTTGGTGAGAAATGCCAGTGAACGCTGTGCTTCGAGTTTGCGGTCACAGTTATTTAGCCACGTGTTTTGTATGAGATCATCGAGCGGGTCTTGGAAGTCAAAATCCACAGTTGAGTGTGCGCCAGATATATGCGCGCCACTCCGTGATGCATACACTGTGTCAACCTCGTTTGCCAGGTAGTATGACCGAACAATCGGGCGTAGCCCCTCGCGCCACTCGTAATTCCCTGGCTGGAGCCCAATGGCAACACGTTGCGGAGTAGCGATGACGTTGTGGATTTCAATACGGCTGGCGTCACACTGCGGTACACGATTCATAATATAATGCGCAGCATCATTCATTTGGCTTCCGCTGATGATCCAATCGTCAAGCAAAATTACCCGGTAGTTGTCGCCAGATTTTATAGCGCTTCTAGTTTCATCGGTATATTGAACGAGGCGATCGGCATATTCTGCCAGCTGGCTGTCACTAAAGTTACCAAGTATTGTATTAAAGAGGTATTGGTCACTTTTAACTGCCGCATAATTGTTACTTATGCCATCTCCCACGATATAAAGTGTTAATGTGGGGTCATCATCAAGGAGTTTCCTCCAATAGGCGGCAATGCCACGGGCAGCTTCTTGGTATTCTTTCCGTCCAACAAATGACATGTCGTCTAAGAAACTCTTTGCCTTGCGGCGCTCGTAAGAGCCTCGACCATGGGCCACAATGTAGCGCAACATATCAACGGTGTGCCGCAGTGCCTCGCCCTCAGTCATTGTGTATGTTTCGTTCCAAAACGTAAAGCTGATGCGGTTTGTCCTACTTTCATCTTGCGCCTGCTCGCGAAGTTTCGGTATATGTTTGACCACATGTTCACGCTCCATGGCTAGGGCAATTTGCTCAGGAGTTGGCTTTGCATTACTAGGCAGAATATCGATACGGTAAGATGACGTGTCGAAATCGTGTATACCACTTATAGTATAGGTAGTAATGCTAGCACCGCGGCGCGGCGCATAGGTTGCTTCTGCGTCGTTTTGAGCGATAATTGCTGTACGCCTTTCTTCGGCCTCGGGCGTCTGCTGTTCTATAGCCATGGGAGGAGTGTGCGTATCTGTCGCTTCAGTCGGGGCAGGGGGGGTTTCAATAGGGAAAGATAACGCAGTCATGCCCAACAGCTTCTTGATTTTGTCCTTCAGACTTTGTTTGGGCGTATGATCGATGCTAGCAGGTGTGGGCATAGTGTTTGTTTTGTAATTGGGTTGATTTATTTTATCGTAGCATAAACGCTATAAAAAGTCAACTACCTAATAGGGGTCGATGCGTGTAGAATAGGGGTATGAGATTGCGGCGACAGTGGCGAAGGATACTACGGCTACTCGGCCCGGCGTTTGTGGCGGCGGTGGCCTATGTCGACCCAGGTAATTTTGCGGCCAATTTTGGCGCAGGCGCAAAATATGGGTTTTTGCTGCTATGGGTGCTGGTGCTCGCCAACCTTATGGCGGCGCTGGCGCAGTATACGAGCGCGAAGGTAGGGCTTGTCACTGGCAAGTCGCTGCCCGAGCTAGTGGCCGAGCGGCTGCCGCGGTGGGGCAGGCGGCTGTACTGGGCGCAGGCGGAACTGGTGGCAGTTGCGACCGATATCGCTGAAGTTGTTGGTGGCGCGGTAGCGCTCCATCTGTTGTTTGGGCTGCCGCTGCCGCTCGGCGGGCTTATCGTCGGCATCGTATCGATGGCGCTATTGTACGTTTATAGTCATAAAGGCCAACCGTATTTTGAGCGAGTGATCGTTGCACTACTGGTCATTATCCCCATTGGATTCTTTGCGGGACTATTACAGCATCCGCCTGACCTTGGTGGCGCACTCGGTGGGCTGGTGCCACGCTTTGATGGACAAGAAACCCTGTTGCTCGCGACAGCAATGATCGGTGCTACTATCATGCCGCATGTCGTGTACCTGCATTCGGCGCTAGCGCGTGATCGACATGGCAAAGTGAAGCCCCGGGAGCTACGCCGGTATCTACACGCAACCAAGATAGATGTGGGTTTGGCGATGGCGATTGCTGGTACGGTCAACATATCTATGTTACTTTTAGCGGCGGCGGTGCTTGGTGGAACCGGTGCAGATAGCTTTGGTGATATATTTACTGCGCTTGGCGAGCGGCTTGGGCCGCTGGTTGCGGTGCTATTCGCTGTCGGGTTGTTGGTATCGGGTCTTGCGAGCACCGCGGTTGGTAGCCAGGCGGGGAGTGTGGTGATGCAAGACCTCATACGGGTGCCTGTGCCACTGTGGGCACGACGCTTGATCACCATGATACCGGCGTTATTTTTGCTCGTAGTTAGTTTTGACCCACTGTTCTTGCTGATTATTTCGCAGGTTGCGCTGAGTTTTGGGGTGCCATTCGCATTGGTGCCGCTGACGATCGTTTCGGCGAGGCGCAGTGTCATGGGCGACCAGGCAAACTCACGCCTTGTGTCGATGATACTCGGTGCGATTACCGCGCTGGTAGTGCTGCTCAACCTGGTATTGATCTGGCTGACAGTCGTATAGGGCTAGCGTGCGAGGAATGATTCGACGAGGATCTGCCAGTCGAAGAAGCCGCTCGATACGAGCGCAGTCTGGAATAGTTTATCGTAGCCGAATATGATGGCGATACCGATTACTAGGAGTAGGGCGCCGACTATGCGCCGGAAGGCGCCATGCGGGTTGAGTGTCCAGCCGAGCCTATGGGTAATCTGGCTGCCGCCGACGGCAACTGCGTAAAGAGTGGCGGTTAGTCCGAGAGTGTAAATAACGAGCAGGAGTAGCCCGTGGAGTGGTTCGACGGGCAAAATTGTCGCCACAATTAGCGCGTAGGTAGGGCTGCAGACGTTGAAAAGCGGACCAAGACTGGCGCCGAGCAGGTAATCTTTGGTATTGCCGGCCCCAGAGGAGGAGGTCGACATGAGTTGTTGGGCTTTAGTGGCGAACCCAGTTTTGAGGACTAGCTGCTCCCACGCGTTCGGCCACAGCAGTGATGCCCCAAATAACCCAATTATCACGCCACCTATGAACTGCCAGACTTCACGGGGGATATCGATAAACAGCGTCGTGGACTTGAGGAGAATACTAAATACAATGACCGACAAGCCAAGCCCGGCGAGCACACGGAGGCTGCGGCGCACCCCGCCTTGTGTCTGCGTACCGAGCATCATGGGGATAAGCGGCAGGACGCAGGGGGAAAGCGCAGAGAACACACCCGCAAGCAGCGCGGCAAGAAACAGTACCATCTATGTATTATCCAAAATCGCCTGGATAGATTTTTCTTTCCCATATGCCGGCCAGACGGAGATCTTTTCCCCGGCAGGTGTAATTCTGACAAACGTTGTTTGTACAACAACACCATATTGTTTGCGCAGATCAGTAGAACTGTCATGGTCAACTTTGAGAATCTGGACGCCTGTCGGCGGCGGCGTAGTTGTTAGTACGCTATTGTAGGCGCGGCACTCTGGACACCAAGGTGCGTGGAAGAAAAGGATGGTCTCGGTGTAATTCGGCGCACTCATTGCCTCTGGTGAGTAGTCGGTGTAGCGTCCGGGAGCGGGCGTCGTGGTAGCTATAGGCGTGACAGTGGTGTTCGTCGATGGCGAGAGAACCTTGTGAGGAGCTTGTGCTGGCCTCTGCTGGATGAGAATGATCGCTGCGCCAATTGCTGCGACCGCAGCCACGATACCGACAGTATACTTTGCCTTCATATCGTTAGTATAGCAGACTTGGGTAGTTGATTTTTGTTGGCTCGCGGGCAATAATAACGAGCAGTAAGTGTGCCCACAACCGACGGTAGGTACGCAGCTTTAAAGACCTTTGTCCACCAGTAGAGTAGAATGAACAACACCCTACGCTAGATATAGTGTGTCGTAGCGGCGTCATGCTATAATGAAATCCCATGGAAGAGCAATCATCGATGGGCAAACAGACAAAATATATTTTCGTGACGGGGGGAGTTCTTTCCGGGGTAGGAAAGGGCATAACTGCGGCCAGCATCGGCGCAGTGTTGCAGGCTAAAGGTGCCGCCGTTTCAATTCAAAAATGTGACCCGTATCTCAATGTAGATGCGGGTTTACTTAATCCTGCTGAGCACGGAGAGTGCTTTGTGACGAAAGATGGCGCTGAGACTGATCTTGACCTTGGCCACTACGAGCGCTTTCTTGACATTGAACTAACTCAAAAAAATGCCACCTTGCAGGGCCGACTGATGAGCAACCTAATCGCTGATGAGCGAGCGGGAAAGTTTGGTGGCAAGACCATTCAGCTGGTGCCGCACCTCACGGGTGCAATCCAGTCTGCCATTGTCGAAGCAAGCAAGGAAAGCGATGTGCACTTTGTGGAGATTGGCGGTACGGTGGGCGACTATGAAGGCCTTAGTTTTGTCGAAGCGATACGTGAGTTTGGGCGCCGAGTGGGGCGTGAAAACGCACTTTATGTACATGTCGTGTACGTCCCGTACATCGGCACCAGTAAAGAGTTCAAGAGTAAACCGGCACAGAACGCGCTGAATGATCTACGTGGGTTTGGTATCGTGCCCGATGTCGTGATTGTGCGCACTGATGAGCCTGCGCCAGAATCTATTGCGCGGAAAATTGCCATGTTTGGTGGTGTCGATGAGCGAGCAGTACTGATGATGCCCAATGTCGACAGCGTGTTTCGTATCCCTGAGAAGATTGCATCGAGCAGCTTGATGCCAATCCTTGATAAATTTACCGCTAACTATAACAAGCCAGACCTCAGTAAATGGACTGACCTCGTGACACGGCAGAAGGCTGTGAAAAACAAAAAGGTCACCATCGGCATGGTGGCGAAGTATCTTGATAATGAAGACACGTATATTAGCGTACTCGAAGCGCTTAAAAGTGCCGCTTGGCGCGAGGATGTCGAGCTGGTAGTTAAATGGATCAATGCCGAAACGGCCAGCGAGACAGATTTTGCGACAGTTGACGGTTTGCTCGTACCGGGTGGATTTGGTAAGCGTGGGATAGAGGGCAAAATCGCTGCGGCACGTTATGCACTCGATCATAACGTGCCGTATCTTGGTATTTGCTTAGGGCTCCAGGTAGCGGTCATCGCCGCTGCACGTAAGGCCGGACTCGAGCACGCCAACAGTACCGAATTTGCTCCAGATACTACGGATGATGTGGTGTATATCATGGATGGCCAGCAGGGCAAAGAAAGCACCGGCGGTACACTACGTCTTGGTGACTACCCGGCGCACCTGACAATCGACTCATTGGCGTATCGGCTCTACAAAGAGCAGGATATCGTTGAGCGGCATCGCCACCGCTACGAAGTGAACCAGCACTTTGCAGCTGCAATTGAACGCGGGGGCCTGGTGTTCAGTGGTATGTCGCCAGATGGCAAGCTGGTTGAATATGTGGAAGCGCCCGAAAACGACTATTTTATTGCGACTCAAGCACACCCGGAATTTCGTAGCCGTCCGACTCGCGCGCACCCACTATTTGTCGGGTTGATCGCTGCGTGTAGACACTAGCTGTCGCTCTTTTTGCTTAAACTTACGCAGCATGACAGCGGTTTCAACAATTTCTCCGACGATGGCCGTAACGGTTAGCAGCCCTAACCACATCCATAGATTTTGGTCGTTCGAGAAGTAGTAGTTAAGCGCACATATGGCAAGAAGTAGCGGGGCTGCTCCGAACAAGACAATTATTTGCATGATACTGTATGTTTGCCTAGTGAGCGGTATAAACCCATATGCCTTGACAGTAACTGGTTTTTGCATGGCCTAGACTATAAGGGTACAAGCTGAGCAAGTCAAGCAAGATTGACATTTAGTAATGATTATGCTATAATGAAATCATGGCAGAAGAAAAAATTAACACAGAAGCAACCGAAGAATTTACCATGGACGATGCAAGTGCGCTGCAATATGTGCTCGAGCACGTGCGCGGCGCAACCCCGGCATCAGTTTATCGACAGTCCGAATACATCGGCGACAGTGAATAGTCTATTTCAACGCTCGGCCCACTAGTATACAATTATAAGTATAAGCATAAAGTGGAGCGCGTATGGCAGATATAGAGGTATTTGATCATCAACAAGATACACCCCAGGGAGATTGGAATAACAGTGAGGTACCGGTCTCGAGTAACGAGAAGTTACATGGTGCTGAATTAGTAACGGCTGAAATCGAGGCTATGCCTCTTGGTGAGGTGACTGCAAGTATGGTAGACTGCGCCAAAGTTGCGATCGAAAAGAATCTGGGTCGTATTGATCTACCCCCAGAGCTTGCGATAATGGCTGGCGTGCGTATTGACGACTGCGGCGTGTTCACAGGTGATAGCCCTAGTGTCGAAACCAAAGTTTACGGTATTGAGCATCAATTTGAGGTACAGATTGTACGTGAACGCGTGGGCAGGGTAGGTACATTCAATACAAATAACGGCATAACTACATATGTAGACCATGTGGGACGGTACTCTGTTGCACCTAGTTCTACGGTTCTTATGGAGGCACTATCTGAAGCGGGATATAAGCAAGAGAGCGGTTATGTGTATTGTTCAAACGGCGATATGCCAGCCGACGCCTCGCGTATTAAGCAGTTGGTTGTGGCGGGAGAAGTTGCAAGGTCAATCGAAGTACTGAGTCGGCTTGAGAAAGTCTTGGGTATTAACAAGTCGAACGATGTTGCCGATTTGATCAAGCGCTGTGATGACGTGAATACGCCAGAGGGAAGGCGCGTGAACGAGGAAACCAAGATGCGTCAACAACAGCTACAAAGATATCGGCTCGCTATGCAGCGGGATATGATGCAGCGTGAGGGCGCACTGCCACCGCAAGCCGAGGGGACACCTGTCGATCATAACGATATCGATCAATAGACGCGTATAGCCCAAGTAGCGTCACCACCTCGCTAAGGTCGTGTATACTGGGGTGTATGGAGCAACTCGCGCAGCAGATCGAACGCACAATCACAGAACTCTATGGCATTGAGGCTACTGTTCGTTTAGAGCGTCCTGATTTGCAGTTTGGTGACTACGCGACGAATATCGCGTTACAGATTGCTGGGAGGCTTGGCAAGTCACCGCGCGAGATCGCTGAGCAACTAGGGGCAGCACTAGCACAGGCGGGTACGTGCAATGAGGTGACAATCGCTGGACCAGGATTTATCAACTTGCGGGTTTCGGCTCGCCAGCTGTATGACTCGCTCGCCAGCCAATGGTCAGCCCAGTACGGCAGCTCTAAGGATGGTGAGGGTAGGCTGGCGGTTGTTGAGTTTCCTAGCCCCAATGTTGCCAAACCCTATAGTGTCGGACATCTGCGACCAGGTAATCAAGGGTGGGCAGCTAAGCGATTACTCGAGGTAACAGGATGGCGGGTAATAACCGACAACCATATTGGTGATGCGGGTGCGCCGTTTGGCATATGGGTAGTGGGGTTCCAGCGGTTTAGCAGTGACGAAGCACTAGAGAGAGATGGTGTGTACGAGCTTGGAAGAATGTACATACAAACAAAAAACGCGCTCAAGGAAGAAGCCGAACAAGGTGGGCGTGCGATGGCCGATGAGGTTCAGGAATGGCTACTCAGACTCGAGCGTGATGACCCAGAAGCGCGTCAGTATAGCAACCGCTTTAAAACAATTTCGATGCAGCATATCCATGCCGTGATGGAACGGCTTGAGCTATCGACTGACTACGAATATGGTGAATCGTTTTTTGTGCCAAAGGGTAAAGCAGCGGTTGAGCAGCTGATAGCGTCTGGTGTAGCGACGCAAAACAGTGACGGTTCGGTGATCGTGCCACTCGAAGATGCTGGTTTTGAAGTGCCGCTACTAGTACAAAAGTCCAATGGTGCTGCGCTCTATGCCACAACTGACTTGGCAACGATACTATTTCGCGAGAACGAATGGCACCCAGACAAGGTAGTATATTGCGTAGGCGCTGAACAACAATTTTATTTTTCACAGTTATTTGCGATGGCCAAAAAGCTCGGTATTACCACTGACCTGTACCATCTGTGGTTTGGGGTGATTGATCAAATGGGCGACGACGGCGTGCGCCAAAAAATGAGCAGCCGCAAAGGTGTGGTGCTGATGGAAGAACTGCTCGATGTCGCTGAGCAAAAGGCGCGCGAGGTAACGGCTGATCGTGAGGTTGGTGCTGATGATATCAAGAAGATCGCGCTTGGTGCGGTTAAGTACACGGACTTCGTGGCCGATCGTCGGACTAACATATTGTTCGACTGGCACACAATTTTCGCGCTCAGCGGAAAGAGCGGTCCCTACGTACAATACGCTGCGGTTCGAGTAAACAAATTGTTACGCGACAACCCTGAGCGTACGCCGATGGGCGTATATGACTATGAGCCCGAGAAGGCAATTGTTGCTCAACTTCTTGATTACCCGCAAGTTGTACGCATAGCTGCCGAGCAGCTTGAACCGCATAGGGTGGCTGCGTATTTGTACAATCTGGCACGCGAAATGAACCGGTACTACGAACAGACGCCGATCGCAACTCAAGAAGTTGGTGAAGCAGAAAAGTCGGCACGGCTTGATTTGCTAGAAAAAGTGAGCCACGTGTTCGCACATGGGCTTGGAATTCTCGGCATCAGCGTGCCAGAGCGTATGTAGGGCTTGTCACTAGCTACGGTATGCTCTTATAATACGAGCTATCACTAAGCAATAACGGGAGAGTTATTATCATGGTAAAGGCAAATGTAAAAGGCCACGCAGGCGGGTTTATGACCTTCATTCGTGAGCAGGGTGTCGTGGGGTTGGCTGTTGGTCTAGCAATCGGTACTGCGGCTGGCGATACAGTGAAGCAGCTTGTTGGTGCATTCATTGATCCGCTTGTCCAGCTGATGATTGGCTCACAGGAGGGCCTAAAAGCTGCTGAATTCACCGTGAAGGTGGGTGATCGCATGGGTACCTTTACTTGGGGCGCATTTGTCAGCTCACTCATCAGTCTGCTGGCAGTTGCTTTTGTCGTGTACGCTATCGTCCACTTACTCAAACTCGATCGCGCTGACAAGAAAAAAGACTAAGTTTCAGATCGTTTACCCACAGAGGCCGCAATGCTATGCGGCCTCTTGATTTTTTATTCCTTTTATGCTAATATATTGAACAGATTACATGAAACAGCGTCCTTCAACAGAATTACCTTTTCATCATCCCCAGTCGCGTATCCTTTATGCGAGCGGGGTTGATGGTGACGTCCATACGACCTATCATCGCACAGGAAAGAACCGGCTTGAGCGAGAGATACACGATAGTGAATTGATTGGTGCTGCCCAGGAGTTGGCCGACGAGTTACGTGTCGGTTACGCGGCGCGCTTTTTGGATAAGCTTGGGGAGCGGAATTACCCAGACCCAGTTCCAAAGAACATTGGCGCCTCGCTAGTGAAACGCGCTTGGCATGAACCACGCGTGACGCTCAATTCTCCGAGTGAATTTGAGGAATCACTTGGCGGCGAAGAGCTGGATCTCGCTACTGCGCCCAATGACAGTGTTGTCATTAATTTTCGCTTGCCGTTGCCGCTTGAAGCATTCTGGCATAAACGCGTACCGAATGGCGATGAGGAATTGCCCGAGATTGCATCGGGGTGGGGTAATCGCTACTATGCGCTCATGGATGAGCTGTGGCTGATATTACGCCGGTGGCAGGAAAGCCATCCTGACTTTAGCGTCTGTCGATTAAATCCCATCGGGTCGCACGTAGACGGTAAGAGTGGTTACTACTATTTGTTTGCAATAAGCCGTCGCGATGCTGCGCTGATTGTGTTGTAGGCGAGATTACGCTTCACTTGAGTCAACAACAAGGTTGGCCGTCGCATCGTTGGCAACATGATAGGCAAAGTACGATGGCTGGGTAAACTCGTTGAAAATAGCTTTCGTTTGTTTTGCTGGGCGTCGGTAGCGTTTTAGATCGCGCTCAATGCGTCGTGCGAGTCGTATATCTTTGGGAGCAGTGACAAGGATGGCATAGTTGCTGAGCGCGCGGATGGTGGGGTGGTTAGCAACTAAGCCTTCGACGATAATGAGCTCGCGCGGCGCTACTATTTCGGCGGCACCAGGCTGACCCTTCTTCATATCGTAGGTTGGTTTAATCACTGGCAAACCAGCGGTGAGGGATGTTAAGTCGCCAGCGAGGCGGCCGAGCTGAATGGCATGGGGGTGGTCGTAGTTAATTTCGTCACCAACATACACTTCTGGAGGCATGGTTTCATCGCTGCGGTAGTAATCGTCAGTATGGATAACAACGCTGCACCCGAAATCATCGTGAATCATTTGCGCGAGCAGTGACTTGCCGGCTGCTGTTGGTCCACTGATCGTGACAACAGCATTAAGATGGTCGGACGCCTCGAGTAAATTCGTTAGATGCTGGGAAATATCGGGTCGTAGCATGGAGCTACTATACCTGTTTCGCAGACAGATAGCGAGAGGTGCTATACTGGTGCCATGACGAAGACTGCTTTTAAACCGACACGTATTCTATGGGTGGACATGGAAATGACGGGGCTTGACCCGGTGAATGACTACCCGCTTGAAATCGCAGCTGTGGTGACAGATTGGGATTTCAAAGAAGTTGCGACCTATGAAGGTGCGGTGCATTGGTGTTCTAAGCATGTCCAGGCGCGGTTTGATTTGAACAAAAAATTTTGGTATGAGGAAGCGCCAGCCTCGCGCGAGCAGTTAATGACCCAGAATAGAGCTACCACTAAAACGAAAGCCGCTGTGGAACGAGAACTACTGGCATTTATCGATGAACACTGTGGCGAAGGGCCAGTGCTACTAGCAGGCAATTCAATTCACCAAGACCGAAAGTTTATAGACCAGTGGTGGCCGAAGTTTGCGAAGCGGCTGCACTACCGCATGCTCGATGTCAGTGCCTGGAAAGTGGTGATGGAAGGCAAATATGGTAAAAAGTTCGCTAAACCCGAGGCGCATCGGGCACTCGAAGATATACGGGGCAGCATAGAGGAGCTGCACTACTATCTTGGTAAAGGTAAGTATTGATTTATAAAGAATTTATTGTATAATGTAAGTTAGACTTTGTGCCAGCACAATGGTACCGAGAATGTTCCTATTCCAACAAGAGAAAGAGGCGACCAATGTCGCGCTTCAATGAGGTTCGTGTGACACCGTGGGAACTTGGCAATGCGCCGGTAGGGTTGGCACCCTTTGCCGATATTGCGCCGCTGTTCGCGCCGGGTGGCCGCTGGCCGCTTTTGGTCCAGGAAGTCCTGGAGGGCGTTGAGCCGTGGGACGGCGACCAGCACATCGTCGAGACAGTACGGCTCGACACGGAGGCCATGGACTACCGGCTGTACTTGCCGGTGGTGGAAGCTCGCGCACGTGAGCAGCGCATCTGGGCCGAGCACGCTGGTCATCACGCCAAGTCGCGCGGGCTCTCGCCCTTCGTGAAGCGGCGCTGGGTTCCCAAAACCTCTTGGTTCACGGTACACCTGGTAGGGACCGTCCAGAACCCAGTGGTGGTGCGCGCCTACCCGGGTGACGAGCACCCGCCACTGCCCTGGATGGCATCGGCAGCCGATTGCGGCTGGGAGCGAGGAGCGCTGGTAGAATACTGGCGTACTCATGCCTACCCGTGGCGGGACACACTCGCTCGCCAGGGCAGTCAGTCGCCCACGCCGCCGAGCTGGTACATGCCATAGGAACACTGCCGTGCACTCTTACACCATAAAGGGGGAGTGCACGGCATTTTTGCTATACGATATAATGATACGTGATGACGCATAAAGAACTTGAAATTTATTTGCTAAGCCTGCCCGGTGCCTGGCTTGATTTTCCGTTTGGCGAAGGCACAAGCGTGTACAAAGTTGGTCATAAGGATGTGCCCGGCCAAGAAGAAAAAATGTTTGCGTTGATCGCTGACGGTAGCAGTCCGCTCCGTGTTAGCTTAAAATGTGATCCTCTGCTCGCGCAAACGCTCCGCGAACGCTATGAAACGGTGCTACCAGGCTACCACCTGAACAAAAAGCACTGGATCACTATAATCTGTAGCGGGCAGTTGAGCAGTGACGAAATTAAAGACTTAGCACGTCTAAGCCATCGACTTGTGACCGAGTAAGGTACTATTTGCTAGGTGTTGTGCTTCGGGCGTAGGCTTTTAAGATTGCATCGACATTGGTAAGTGATGTATCGCAAAACGACGTTACTGTTTTGCTGCCACCACTCGATGAGCGGAGGAGTTTGAGTTTGGTGCGTAGCACAGTGAGCTCATAGGTCATTTGGGGCGCATACGTACGATCGAGCGTTCCGCGCTGATACGAATCGTCGAGTTTTTTCTGCAGTGATGCCGCGTAGGTTTTTTCGGTTGCTCCCGTTGCTGATTTTTCGTTTGTTTTGACATTCTTGGCTTTCATGACACCAGAAAGATCGGTCGCCATAGAGGTAAGTGTCGAGGAAAGCGTTGAGTTGGCGACGCTAAGATCGTTGTCTTGGATATGGGGCTGTTGGGTGTCGGCGACTGACTGTAAAGTAGCGATACGCTGTTTTAATGCTATAGTCTGCGCACTAATGTTAGGTGGGCCACTGTTTGCGACAATTATCAAAAAAACTACAACAGCCATGAGTACACCGCCGATAAGTCCGAATATGGCAAAACGATTGACGGTTTTTTGTTGTGTTGGTGCAATTTGATTGAGGTAGTCTATGTTCAGATTACTGACTGTTGGTTGAGCGTCCTCTGGGGTAGCGTTAGCTACGCCGACAGGCACGATTGATGGCTGCGGCGGATCTGGAGCGGGCTCACTAGCCACTAGTTGTGGCGGGTTGGGGTCAATCGGTATGACAGGTCCGGAATGATTGAGTACTGGCGGCAGTCCCGAACCTGGCTCGGGTGCCGAGGTGGGTGGTTGCTGTGAGGGCTGCGCCTGGTTGGGAAACATATAGTTCCAATTTACCATAAACAGTAACAGAGGTAAAGAATGCTATAATAATTTCATGGACGCGAAAGAGGAGGTGCGAGCCAAGCTTGCAATTGAAGATGTGATTGGCGAGTACGTCCAGCTCAAGCGTGCGGGTCGTAATTTCAAAGGACTCAGCCCATTCAGTGGCGAGAAAACTCCTAGTTTTTTTGTCAGCCCCGACAAGAATATTTGGCATGATTTTAGTAGTAACAAAGGCGGTGATGTGTTCGCCTTTGTGATGGAAGTCGAAGGCATGGATTTTCGTGCGGCGCTGGAGCATTTAGCGCGAAAAGCCGGCGTCGATCTAAGTTTATACGAGAACCAAAATGCGCAAGAATTGGCCAAACGCAAGAGGCGGCTGCTTGAGGCAAATCGACTAGCAGCTACATACTATCAGCAAAGCTTGCTGCGCAACCAGCATGCAATGGAGTACGTGTTTAAAAAGCGTGAGCTAAGTAAAGCGGTCGTGCAAGGGTTTATGTTGGGATATGCACCCGATACTGGGAATGCTCTGACAATGGCATTGGCGAAAAGTGGTTTTAGTAAAAAAGAAATGGCTGACGCTGGATTAACCAATCGCTATGGGGGTGATATGTTTCGTGGGCGGATGATGGTACCACTGATGGACGCGAGTGGCCAGGTGGTCGGCTTTACGGGTCGTATACTTGCCGATGAACCGGGTGCGCCGAAGTATCTTAACACTTCACAAACGCTTCTTTATGACAAGAGCCGGCACGTATTTGGTTTTTCACAAGCTAAAGAAGCCATCCGGGCGCAGGGGTATGTGGTGGTGGTCGAAGGCAATCTCGATGTGGTAAGCAGTCACCAGGCGGGCATACGACAGGTTGTCGCCACTGCTGGCACGGCAATGACCGAACATCATTTAAGAGCCTTGAAGCGATTAACTCCTGACGTGCGATTGGCGTTTGACGCCGATAAGGCGGGGATAGCAGCAACTGAACGAGCAATTGGCATTGCTGGACAACTTGGAGTGGAGTTAGCTATCATTTCGTTGCCGGCAGGAGTGAAAGACCCCGATGAATTGGTGAAAAGTGACCCGCGACAATGGCAGCAGTCGATTGACGCCAAACAACCAGCAGTCGATTGGGTGTTGGAACAATATAGGGCGCGGGTTGACATACAATCAGCCGCTGGGAAGCGAGCTTTTACCACCGCAGCACTTGCTGTCGTACGGCTTATTGGCGATCCTATTGAGCAAGAACACTACGAGCGTATCGTCGCAGAGATGACAGGCAGTTCACTAGAGGCCGTCAGAACCAAATTAGCCCAAGAACCAACGGATAAAAAGCCACTGAGGCCCGTCAAAGCTACGTCTATCGAGCCGACACCAGAGTTACTGGTTCACCAAGATGACGTACTGGCAGCGACTTGCCTCGACGCGCCGAGCCAGGATGCATTTGGGCACATAAACCTCGACATGTTTATCGGTGATGAGCGGCGCGCCGTGGCAAGCTATTTCGCAACTCATCCCGGTCAGGTACTGACTGAAACGCCAGAACAGTTGCAAAAATATGACACGTATGTAAAAATACTACTATTACGTGCCGAGGCGCGCTACGGTGGTATGGATGCTCGAGAACGAGTATATGAAACCGCGCGCCTACTACGGCTGATTGAAACCGAACACAAGAAACACCGACAACAAGAATTAATTGAGCAACTTCGTAACGCCGAGGCTGAGGGCAATGAACCCCAGGCGACCGAGTTGCGGGTGACGCTCAACACACTAATCAAGGAGATACCGCGTGGCAAACGATGACCAAGTACCAATTGACCTACATGAACAAGAGCAGGAAGAACTAATTGTTCCGGAATTTGATGAGCCAGCCCCTGATGAGCTAGTAGATGAAGACGAGGATACGCCTGAGGACGTACTTAACAGCGGGCAGTATTTCGATGATATCAGCGATGACTCGGTACGGCTGCACCTGCGTGAAATCGGAAAGATCCCGCTGCTGAGCGCCGAAGAAGAACTCGAGCTTGCTCAGCGAGTAGTTGCCGGCGACAAAAAAGCCAAAGATAAGATGGCCGAGGCTAATATGCGTCTGGTTGTGAGTATCGCCAAGCGCTATAGCGGCCGCGGACTAGACTTTCTTGACCTCATACAGGAAGGCCATACTGGCTTGCTGCGTGCGGTAGAAAAGTTCGATCCAGACAAAGGCTTTAAATTTAGCACCTACGCAACCTGGTGGATTCGCCAGGCGATTACCCGTGCCATCGCCGATCAGGCGCGCACCATTCGTATTCCTGTACACATGGTTGAAACGATTAACAAGTTGCTACGTACTCAGCGCCGCATGACGCAGGAATTAAACCGCGAACCAACTATTGAAGAACTCGCCAAAGAGCTTGAAATGGAGCCGGACAAGGTTGAGTACGTGATTAAAATCAAGCAAGACATTAGTTCGCTCGACGCTGGCGTGGGACGTGATGGTGAAGATGAAGACTCGGTACTTGGTGATTTTATCGAAGATGAAGACAGTGCTACACCCGAAGAGTCGGCGAGCAGCCAGCTGCTAAAAGAACAAGTACAGTCAGTGCTGAGCACGCTCAGTGAGCGCGAGCAGAAAATCATCAAAATGCGTTTTGGCCTAGAAAATGGCAAGAGCCACACGCTCGAAGAGGTCGGGCAAGAATTTGCTGTTACGCGTGAGCGCATACGCCAAATTGAGGCCAAAGCTTTGGCAAAACTGCGCAAGCATAAAGACGCGAAGAAGCTATACGAATACCTGCAGTAGGCTCTATTCTACCAAAAAATATCCTCGCTCTAAACACGAGGATATTTTGTTAAGGCAAGGAGCGCTTAGCAGCCGGTACCGGAACCGTCTGAAGCGACGGCTTTTACGGTATTTTCGGTGGTGACGTAGTAATAAATGACAGCCTTGTCTTCGCTACAAAGTTCGTAGCCGACCTCATTGTATTTCGTGGGTTGGCCATCGACGACGGTATACTCTTTGCTAGTAAGCTTTGAGAGGCTATTTGAGTTAAAGTCAGCAATTGATGAGGGATACGCATTGTTTTCGACACCATATACTTCCGCTTTTCTAACAACGTCATTCGCGTAGTTGAGAGCAGACGCGTCTTTAGTCCGGTCTTGGACGCCAACCGTCGCGACGATAATAACCGGAATAAGGAGAAGCATTAGTAGTACGGCGAGTGCATTGAGAATGACGCCGATAAGACCGAGTGTCTTAGAAGCATGTGCCTTTGATGATTTTAGCAGCGACACGATACTGAGTATTAAGCCAATAGGTGCGAGTCCGATCAATGCGAGGACAATACCGACGATGCCGAGTGTTTTACCGGGGTTTTCTGCCTGTACCATAGGAGTAGGAGTTGCGGGGGCGGGAGCAGGTGTGAACTCGGGTGCTCCAACAGGAGTAGGTACTGGCTGAGACTGTGCTTCGGGTTGTGCCTGTGGCTCAATTGGTTGTGGTTGATCTTGGTTTGGTGTTTGGTCCATAAGAACTCCTTAAGTGATTAATTAGCTACAGTATAACATAAGCTATACGCTAGTCGAGGAAGTTGATAGCTTTGAGTATAAAATCGATTTGAGTATAAAATTTTTCTATGCTGCCATCGTTGTGGACATAGTAGTCGGCGATAGCGATCGGGCCACCCTTTTCGAGGTTTTCGATCTCGGCCCAGTCACGCGAGTTGGCTTGCTCAACTGTGAGCGGCCGTAGTGGGCGCGTGGTGAGCCGGTGGTGGCGCAGGTGTTTGGGGGCAACTACCGCTACAACTGTGAGTTCACCAGGAAATTCATGCTTCATAGCTTTGTATTCTGTCCACGAATAGATACCATCGGCGACGATGCGATGCTGCCCAGCATTGACTAGGTCGTGGATTTGCTGGATGATACGCTTGACGACAAAATCATTGCCTTCTCGTTTGCGAATACCTTCACGGAATTCTTTTTCGTTAGTTTCATTCCACTCCAGCCCCGCTTCTTTCATGGCGTCGAGTACCACGCCGCCAAAGTAGACCTTGGGCACGCCTTTTGCGGTAATATAGTCGACGGCACTGGTTTTGCCAGCACCAGCTAGGCATACAAAGGCCAAAATTTTGACAGTTTTTTCATCGTTCATACCTCTAGTTTACCTTACTAGGACTTGATACGAAACTAGCAAATATGATGTTGCTGCACCACCCGACGTATCTGTGAGTGGTATACTATACGGTATGACAAAGCGGTTGGTGATTATCGATGGCAAGAGCGTGTTTTATCGCGGCTATTATGCGATGCCGGGGCTAAGTACCAGTGATGGCACGCCGACCGGTGGCGTGTATGGCTTTGCGGCGCTGGCGCTGGAACTTTATAAAAAGCTAAAGCCTGACTATGTGTGCGTCGCGTGGGACAAACCCAAGACAAACATTCGCAAGCGCCTCGAAATCTACCCAGACTACAAAGCCGGGCGTAAGCCAGCACCGGCTGATTTTTATGCGCAAATACCAGTGCTTCACGAGTTGCTGGAAGCGTTTGGGTGGCCGCTGTACGAACTGGACGACTATGAGGCCGATGACATAATGGCGACGCTGGCCAAAAAAGCCAGTGAGCAGGGGATTGAGACCTGCCTGATTACGAGCGACCTTGACGCGCTGCAAACGGTTGGCCCCTTAGTGCATGTGTACGCACTGAAAAAGGGGCTGACTAATATCGATTTGTTTAAGCCCGAAAGTTTTACGGAAAAGTATGGCATACGGGTCGATCAATTCCTTGACCTGAAGGCACTCAAAGGCGACAGCAGCGACAATATACCGGGTGTACCGGGGATTGGTGAAAAGACTGCCGTGGGGTTGTTGCAGCAGTTTGGTACGCTTGAAAATATTTATGAGAACCTATGGCAGGTAAAAGATAGCGTAGCCAAAAAACTCGAAGCCGGGCGCGCAAGCGCCGAAGTGAGTAAAAAAGTTGCCGAGCTGTGGTTTGATGCGCCAGTAGCGCTGAACCTTGACGACATGGATGCCCACGACCTCGACACCGCACGGCTAAAAGAGCTGCTGAACAAGCTGGAATTTCGTAGCCTATTGCGCAACCTGCCCGAACACATGCGTGACGCTAGCCCTAGCGTCGGTACACCAGACCTAGCGGCAGTGGAAGTGAGCGAAGAACTGACGGGCAAGAACGCACTCGCCCTGCTAACGATGGCGAAAGAACTGGTGGTGTACCCAGACGGTGATGACCTGTGGCTGAGCCATGAGCCGGGCAAAGCGGCCAAGCTAAATGTGGCGGGTGCGGTAGCGATTATCGCAAGTGTACCGATTGTGGGGCACGACACGAAAGTGTTGCTGAAGCAGCTACTGGCGGCGGGCCACACCACGCTGCCCGAAGTTCATCATGATACGGCTCAGGGTTCATTTTTGCTTAACCCGCTGCGTAAATCGCGTGAACTTGCCGACCTTATAGGTGTTGAGTCGGTGGACGATCCAAAGTATGCAATTAGTGCTATCTGGACGTTGTATAGTGAGCAATCACAAGCACTCGATGCGTTGCCAGAGCTTGGGTATGTGGCGCGCGCTATGGATTTTCCGCTGATTCCGGTGCTGGCACGCATGGAGCATCGCGGTATCAAACTTGATAGTAGCAAGCTTGCCCAGATGGACAACATGCTCACGCACGACATTGCCGAGATTCAGAAGTCGATGTATGCGATGGTTGGACATGAGTTTAATATCGCTAGCCCTGCACAACTAGCCGAGGTACTATACGACGAGCTTGGCCTTTCGACGGCTGGAGTAAAAAAGGGCAAAACGGGCTTTAGCACCGGCCAGAAAGAGCTCGACAAACTACGCGGGCAGCACCCCATAGTTGAGCTAATTGAACAATTTCGTGAACTCACCAAGCTACAAAATACCTACGTCAGGACGCTCCCCGAACAAGCAGATGCAAGTGGGCGAGTCCATACCGACTTTCGGCAAGACGTGGCAGCGACTGGGCGGTTGAGCAGTACCGACCCGAATCTTCAGAATATTCCCATTCGTACCGAGCTGGGCCGGCAAATACGCAATGCCTTTGTGCCCGAGAAGGGAAATGTATTTGTGAGCGCCGACTATTCGCAGTTCGAGCTACGTCTTGCTGCGGTGCTGGCTGGTGACGCAGCCATGATCAACGATTTCAATGCTGGCACCGACATTCACGCAAAAACGGCAGCCGAAGTGTACCATGTCTCACTCGATGCGGTTACCAAAGAGCAGCGTCGCAAGGCCAAAGTTGTGAATTTTGGCGTGCTGTATGGTATGAGCCAGCACGGCCTTGCGGCGGCGGCGAATATGAGTTTCGCTGAGGCGCAAAAGTTTATCGACGAGTATTTTCGGGTACGCCCGAGCATTCGTAGGTACATTGATGCGACAGTCAAAAAAGCTCACGACGATGGGTTTGTTGAAACGCTGTTTGGTAGAAGGCGGTGGACACCAGATGTAAAGTCGAGTAATTTTGTTGTTCGCTCTGCGGCGGAGCGAGCGGCGGCTAATATGCCGATACAGGGCACCGAAGCCGACCTAATGAAGATGGCGATGCTAAAAGTGCAGTCGAACATTGACCAGCAATTCAAGGCGGCCGAGCAGTTACTGCAAATTCACGACTCGATTCTTATCGAGTGCCCGAAGGACATGGCAGAAAGCATTTCGACAATGCTTGTCGACACAATGGAACATATTTATCCAGAGCTTGGTGTGCGGTTGCAGGTGGATGTACATGTAGGTGAGAATTGGGGGGAGGTATAGTGCAGTTTGCACTGCTTGTTCCCCTGATCTTCGTGAATCTATGGCACGGATTAGTCATTGCAATCGCACGTAAACGAGGAAAGGTTTGGCGCTCGATTAGCGAGAGCGCACTTGCGGGCAAAGACACACTAGTATTGCACCGCACAATGCATGTGATTGGTGCCGTATGCTTTTATATATTCGCTCTATGGATGTGGCCTTCTACACAACTACGATGGTCGGCGGGCATATTAGCAGTTGCAGCAACGTTTGATATTGCTCAGGCATTTGCGCTTAGTATAAAAACCCTCCATGCACCAATTAGCCTGAAAGACGCTCATCAGGTGACTGCCTGGATTATGGCTGGTGCATATCTACTATTTTCGGTTGTATTTATGCAAAATGCTGGCGTACCAAACCTGCTCGTTATATGCTATCTCGTCTGGCTTTTTATTGTCTATGCATGGTCGTCGCTCATGAGGCATAAACATTTCTGGCTTACACAGATGATTTTCTTTGTGTCGGTAGAAGTAGTCGTGTTGATTGCAGCCATAAAACTATATTTTTAGGTCTGTAAGCACTACGCGGATGTACGGATCGATGTTGTATTTGAGAGCGTTATTTAAAGTAAGCCACTGGTACTCTATGTGCTCACTACTAAGCTGCACCGTGCCGCTGGCTTTCGCTTTGTAAGTGAGCCGAACGACATGCACTGAGTTACTAGTGGGGAATATATCCTGCGCGTTTAGTAGTACGGGTTCGCCGGTCAGCTTTAGGCCCGTTTCTTCTAGAACTTCCCGCGCCAGTGCGTTGCGCAGTGGTTCATGGTTGGCAATCCTGCCGCCAGGGATGTCCCACTCGTTTACACCTGGGTAGATGGCTTGGTTACGTTTGAGAAACAAGAATTGCCCATCGTTATTGACGAGTAGTACTTTTACTCCCACCTGTAGGGTCACTGGCTTCATAGCTTAGAGTATAGGTGATAGATTGCTATAATAAAAATCATGTCAGAACTATGTGTGTTTTGTGATGAGTGGAGCCGGGGTGACAATACGTTCGCCGAAACCGAGCTGCGGCGAGCCCGCTGGGATTTGTACCCTGTGACGCCCGGGCATGTGGAGCGAACACCGAAACGGCATGTGCAGTATATCGAGCAGTTGAGCGATGAAGAAGATGCGACCCTGCTGCGTTTTGCGCGCTGGGTGATGCAGACGATTCGTGAAACAGACCTTGAGCAACTTTACCGAACAATGCTTGAAGCGGCAGACGACACCAATCGTTCATTACAACAAGGTGCCCTTGCTAGCCTGGCGCTACGGGCAGGTGAACCCAATGCATTTAACTTTGGGCTTAATGATGGACCTGAGGCGGGACAGAGCGTGCCGCATTTCCACCTGCATCTTATGCCGCGCTGGCAGGGTGATATGAAAAATCCGCGTGGTGGAGTGCGTAATATCTTCCCAAACGACAGTTATAAGGAGCTGCGGTGAAGATCCGAATAAAAAAATTACACAAAGCCGCACAGTACCCAGAGTACCAAACTGAGTATGCAGCAGGGATGGATGTGGTGGCTTGTATCGATGCGCCAGTGACGATTGCACCGCATGAGCGGGCGATTGTCCCGACTGGCTTTGCGATTGCGCTGCCGCCGGGTTACGAAGCGCAAATTCGGGCGCGTAGTGGTATGGCGGCGAAGTATGGCATAATGCCCGCCAATGGCGTGGGCACGATTGACGCTGACTACCGCGGGGAAGTGGGAGTGATTTTGCTCAATACGAGCAATGAAGTATTTACTGTTGAACCAGGCATGAGGATTGCGCAAATGGTTGTCAGCCAATACGAAAGAGTTGACTGGCAAGACGCCGCGAGTCTTGACGATACAAAAAGAGGAAAGGGCGCGTATGGCAGCACAGGACATAACTAAGGTACGGCAATTTATGAAAGGGCTTGCACATATTACCGTGGCGACGATCGACGCTTCGGGCAGGCCATGGGCAGTACCGGTGACAATGACAAAGTACGAGGCTGGTGCGGTCGAGTGGTTCAGTAAGACAAATGCGCTGCACAGTAAAGCAATTGCGGCGAACCCCGAAGTGATGCTCACGGCGTTTACCGCAAAAGAGAGTAGCCAAGGAGAATTCGGCCTATATGCGAGGGCCCATGCGAAAAAAGTACTCAGCCTCCCTGGTGTAGCGCGTTACTGTGCACAAATCTACGAAGCTTGGTATACTGATGCAAGGCATAAAAAAATTGAAATAAACATCAAGGATTTATGACAATGTTTCATGGATTTAGGCATCATTGGCGTCGGTTTGGGCCGCACCGTATTCGCCATAGTCGCTATGCGTATCGGCAGTTCAAACGTCGAGATAGGCGGCGAGACCGACAATTTATTAGCCCGCGCGAGGACGTGCAGTATGTTTGTAATAGCACAGATTTCTTTGAATGTGCCGAAGAGCAAGTGGTGGGCATGCTGCAGCGGCGTCCAGAGGTTCACGATCTCGACAGAGACATTAGTAGGCTGCGCAAAAAGTTTACTCGCTCAAATAATGCACATGATGGACTGGTAGCGCTGCTCGTTCAAGTGCCTCGGGCGGTACTGGCACAAATACAGATGGATCAACACCCTCACGGCTACCGCAACAAGCAGGAGCGGCTATTTGAGCTTATTGATTTCAACGATACACTTGTGGCGACCGTGATGCTACTGGATGACGCAAAGCGCATGAGGTTTAGTGAGGCGACCAAACAATGCGCTGATCGTATATGTAAACGGGTTGGTGCGCCATGTTTTACCGATGAGCAATGGACGGCAATCATTCGTGGGCTGACGCGCGAAATCGCGCTGTACTATGCTGCCATCAACAACGGGTTTCATGCCCATATGACCGACCGCTCGCATGATGCAATGGGGATTGATATGCAAGTGCTTGACCCGGAGGACGGTCGCTATGTAAATATTGATGTTAAAACACCATCATCGTTTCGCCATCGGCTTGATGAACTAGTGAACGAAGGACGATTGACCGAGCACGAGCGACTGCGGGCTGATGAGCAAAGCTATGTTGTGGTTATGAACGGGCACGGTATACAACGAGCGCAAACCATACTACTGTGTATTTTGCCAGATACCTTCGGGGATCTTGCGTACTTTCGATTTGTGAATGATATACCGGCTCGTGACATGCTCAACCGGATCATCCGTGAGCATGGACTGACTGACAATCGATTTGGCTACCTATATTGATCATCTCACTTGTGTTTATTATGCAGAGGGTGTATTACAGGATTAGGCTTTTGTACGTCTAACACAAAAAGTCTAGAAAAAGGGTGAACAGCAGCATGAAAATGGTGCAGTACAAACTGGGCTCATGCCCAGAGGCAGACCTTTATAGTCTTGCCGAACAGCTTGTCGACGACCCGGTAAAAATGCAGGTCTACGACACCACGAAATGGAACTTACTAGGGCACGCCGACTCAAATGAACGGTTTGCTGGTCACCACCCTTGGCCAAAGCGGCATGATGTATACGGAAACGAACGGGTATTCTCGGTACCAGTTTTCTCTGGCTACTCTGCCGAGACGGGCAGTTTGCTTGCCGTGCGCAAAGACCCATGGACTGACCCGAGCGACACGACGAGTTGGCTTGTTGTTGAACAAAACTTGTTGAATGGTCGCTATGTTGAACCGCGAATTCTGAGGGTCAACATAGACGCAGCTCGGCGACTGTGGCTCCAAGTTGCGCCAAGAGGCTACAGTAATTGGCCTTCCGGTAAACACCCAGCATTGTTTGCGCCGCCGCGTGACCAGTTGCGCATCGAAGGCCGCATGGACAAGAAATGGCACTTGTACGAACTTGAGTACCGCGATGGTTGCGACGGCGCGGTGTACTACGAAGATATTGAGGCGCTAGAGTCAATGATTGTGGCGGTGCAACAAATGCGCGAGATTGAATACTCAGATAGCTTTGAGCGCACACACCGTACGGCAGTGCAACAGGCGATGGGCATACGCAGCATAGCACTTGCGGCTTAATACGCTTACCTTTGACTTTTGGCACTGGGAGTGGCAAGATAGTGGTATGTATCGAGGATCAGGACCACGTATTCTACCCATCATCATTATCATTCTTGTGATTGCGCTGGTGATTGCGGCGATTGTTTCGGTAGGTCGCATGGTGTTCACAAGCGGCACCTCACAGGGCCCGGCGGGTGTTGAATCAACTGAAGCGGTGCTAACGGCACTGCACGAAACTGGTGATAACCGCGCTGTTCGCTGGACGGTGCGCGGGCCGATTGTTGCTGACGAGAAGTTTAAGACCTACGCTATCACCATCACTCCTACTAAGCGTAGCTTTGTAACCTATAGCGGCTACGAAGAGCAGGTGATAGATACGAAGACCTATAGCAACACTGCTCGCGCATACGAAGAGTTTGTTTACGCGCTCGAAAAAGCCGATATTGCCAAAACTCGCAGTGCAACAGGCGTTGATTTTCGAGGTGTTTGCGCTACTCATGGCCTGGCGTTTAAATATGAATCATTGAACGATGGCACTGCAGACCACACACTGTGGACGACCACCTGTAACGGTTCTAAGGGTACGATGGCCGCTGATTCGGGGCGAGTACAGGCACTATTTGTCAATCAAATCCCAGATTTTAAGCCACAGTTCGACGAAATTTACTAAGTGCGGTTATCGCGCTATACTGGAGGCATGACGCGTGGCATCGTATTCGATTGTTTTGGGGTACTGTATGGCGGGAGCCTGAACACTATTACCGGTATGTGCCCAGAGGATCGGCTCCAGGACCTGCGTGATCTCAATAAGCAAGCAGACTATGGGTTTATCGAAACGCATGACTATATAGCGGGGATTGCCGAACTGTTTGATGCATCGTACGAAGACGTTGAGACCATACTGCGTATGAAACACCAACGTAATGAGGAGCTGGTTGAGTTTGTGCGCTTGCTAAAAAAAGATGGTGAGTACAAGATCGGGTTACTGAGCAATGTCAGTAACGGGACGGTGGAACGGCTATTCGGTGACGAGCTACATGAGTTATTTGACGCCGTAGTGCTTTCGTACCAAGAACATTTACTCAAACCCAATCCGGCCATTTTCACACTTATGGCTGAGCGACTTGCAGTACCGACTGGCGAATGTGTGATGATTGATGATATCGAAGAAAACTGTGATGGAGCAGAAGTAGCCGGTATGCAGAGTATTTGGCATGTAACCAACGACGGTACGAGGCAAGCGCTTGCAAGATTGTTGCAAAATCCACAATAGTATTGGTAGAATACTTGGCTTGACATTACCATTAGCGCTATGCGATAATCACCGCAGATACTAACAAAAAGGAAACAAACCACCATGAAACAACCCATAAAATCAGCGTTAGTCGCCAGTGCTGGCGTTATTGCTGTTGTCGGGCTGGTCGTAGCACCAACAGCGAGTGCTATTACACAAAACGTCACCGTAGAAGCAACTGTGAACTCGACAATAAGCATGACAACAACTTCCCAAGGCACAGCAAACAAAGTCAGCTTCTCTTTGCTCCCTGGTGCGAGCGCCGTTGAGTCGAGTGCAAAAGATGCCATCACGATTAACTGTAATAGTACAAGCGGGTATACACTAACTGTACAAGATGTTGATGCTACTACTACCTTAGTGAGCGGTGCGTATACTATTGCCGCTTCCTCGAACACAGTGGGCTCTCCTAATACGCTTGCAGTTAATACATGGGGTTTTGCGACACCTGGTGCACCATTTGACACAACATATTCTGCTGAATCGAGCTCAACATCTGCGACAAGCAAATGGGCTGGTATGCCAGCAAGCGGCTCACCGTTCACACTGAAGGATACCTCAGCAGTTGCAACAAACGAAGTAACTGATATATGGTATGCTGCGAAAGTTGACTCAAGTAAGCCTACCGGTACGTACTCCGACGTAGTTGTGTACACGGCTACTGCAAAATAGGAAGAATTGTGTGAATATTGCCAAGACTCTACAATCTTGCCTGAGAACGGGGCTAGCAATAGCCCTGTTTCTCACGGTGGTGCCTTTTGGCACTGTGGCGGCCGCTGAGCAGAGGGATAGTATAACCCTGTCTCCGGCAGCCAAAAGGCTACAGCTTGAAGCAGGAGGTACCACAAATGACTCATTTATTGTCGTCAACGACGGCGATACGTCATATGATTTTACCGTCTATACTGCACCATATTCCGTGAAAGGTGAACAATATGAGCAAGACTTCACTACACAGACTGGCAACGGAGACGCCTACAAATGGGTTTCATTTCCGCAAAGTAAATGGCATCTCGAAGCTGGGCAAAAGGTAACAGTGCCCTTTACTGTCCGAGTTGGTGCCGGTATCCCAGCGGGTGGACACTACGGGACGATTTTTGTTGAGACAATGGTGCTACCAAACGGAGATGAGATGGGAGTTGCGCGCAAGAAAAGACTTGGGCTGATACTATATACAAATGTAAAAGGTGAGACACAAACAGTGGGGAAGGTAAAAAGCCTGCTGCTCGATTTCTTCCAGCCCGCCGCCCCTATAAAAAGTGAAACTGTCGTTGAGAATACAGGTAAAACAGACTTTAATGCAGTATCGCGTATGACCGTAAAAGACCTGTTTGGACAGGAAAAATTCAGTACAAGCAGCGAAAATATTATTCTCCCTAGTACTACGCGACGTACAGAGTTGGCTTGGGACAACTCTCCCTGGATCGGATTATTTAGAGTCTCTGTCCAGAGTCAACTATTGAATGAGAACAAGACTACAGAGTCTATAGTGCTTGTTGTGCCACGATGGCTGCTACTTGTGGTAGGAGTACTTGTACTAGTAGGGGGAGCAAATGTTTTGCGCGACAAGCGTAAACACACGCCTCGTAGGCGTATTTAAACTCGCCCTCAGCCTAGCTGTTACTGGTGTGCTATGCTGTATTACATCACTTCCGGTGCGAGCGATGGAGACTGAAATTAGCACAACCGTCTATGATGGTCAGCCTGCTGTCTTGAATATTGTCGCACCAGTACCGGGTACAGTATTCAATTCATCACCAGTAGATGTTACGATACAAGTCCATAACATCGGCCAAGTAATGATTTACATTGATGGGGTATATAGCCATACAGTTGCAGTCGATATTGGCTCATCACAAGTTACATTAAGTGTGGCCGTACCAATAGGCAACCACGACATTACCGTACAGGGTCTAGATCCATTTACGAGTAATTCCGTGCCCGACCTAGTGTCCATCGTATATAACCCATCTGCTCAGCCGAGTAACGGCACACCTTCAACTGTTCCAAATGTGATCCGCGATGCTCGCCAGGGAGTCATCGATACCAGCTCGTATTTAAACCAGCAAATCGACCAGGCGGCCACCACCAAGCCTGTTAACAATTTGAGCACACTAGTCCATAAGGGGATGATACTACTCGATATTGCAACACCCTCTTCGAATGCTGAAGCTGTTGGCAAAATGCTACTACGTTTTTGGCTGATAGTTGGCGGTACTGCGCTGCTTGTGCTGTCGCATTCGATGTTCATCGCATATCATTGGATCCGCTACCAAGTTTTAAAGTGGAATATTCATGCACTGCCGTTACTTGTCCGTCACCACACACTCTTTTTCCTGAGAGGCCTGGGTATCGTATTGCTTGGAATTGCGTTTTTGGCGCTATAGATTACAGTTTGCTATACTAAACATAGCATGAGAGGTATGTATACCAAGGGGATGATGACGGCATTTGTGCTGGTGTTGGCAGGATGCTTTGTTGATACTATTGCCGCCTATCGCTTTACATCGACAAGTTACGTGATCGATGCTAGTGTTGCCAATAATTTCGGTGGCAGCGAGAGTTCAACAAGCTATAAGCTGACGGGTAGCGGTGGAGAAAGTATTGTTGGTAATGGCGCAGGCGGTAGCTACATGTTGGCCGGTGGATACGTGGCGCAGTTGAAGAACAGTCTGCAACTGACAGTGCAGCCGGGTGGTCTGAAAGCCTACTATCCACTAGAAGAAAACTCAGGTACGTTCACGAGAGATAGCAGCATAAACACGAATAATGCTGATCTTCAGGTTGGTGCAACATGGGTGACCGGCAAAGTAGGAAACGGCGTTAGCGCCAATGCCAGTTCGTATGTGCAGGTGCCTGACAGCGCCAACCTTACGTTTAGCCAGAACATGACGGTTTCACTCTGGGCAAATCAGGCATCCGCCTCGACGGACAAAGCGCTCATTGCACATTGGAATCAAGCAGTAAGTAGTTCATGGGCGCTGCAGACCGGGACAAGTGCAAGTGTCCTGCGCGTTTTTATCGCGAGCAGTCAGGGCGATACAGGCGGAAACTGTGTCGACACAGACGGAGCCTGGTCGGCTGGTTCATGGCATCATGTTGCGCTTGTCTATGATGGGACGCAGAGCACTGCACTCGATCGAGCAAAGGTATATATTGACGGTGTTGTTCGCCCAATGTCTGTCTGTTTAGGGACGATACCAAGTTCATTACAGGACAGCTCATCGTATCTGACGATTGGTGCGATGCGTGGCCTCGGTAGGTATTTTAATGGTTCGCTTGACGAAGTGAAAATGTTTAATCGCTCATTTACACCAAGCGAGGTAAAAGCTGAATATGACGCGGGTGTGGCTGGGAATACCGCCGGACTAGGGTTTGCATCTGGCATCGTGCCTGGTATTTCGCAGACAAGCAATTACGATGCGGTGGTGCTAACTGATTCGATTAATGGCTATACGTTGGCTGTTAATCAGAATAATGACCTCACTAAAGGTGCCGATACTATTAATGCAGTGTCGGGCACGATAGCGAGCCCTGTGACGTGGGTAGAGGGGACGACAAAAGGACTCGGCTTTACGCTGTATGGTACCAACGCAACAGCGATACCGGGTAAATGGAGTAGTGGCGCGGCCTATGCCGCGTTTCCAGGAACGAGCACCACATTCTATACACGTACTGGCCAGCCCTCATCTAAAGACGTGCTTAATATGCGGCTTCGGCTTGATGTCAGTTTGAGTCAGCCTACTGGCACATATACCAATGTGATTACCACTACAGGAACGATGACCCCGTGAGAGTATTGCATCTAGCCTGGGGTGTAGTGTGCGCATTGACAGTTTCTGTAGCAATTGGTGCGCACGCATCGGCACTGTCGCTGCGCACCGCACCACTCAGTTACGAAACTACGCTCGCAAAAGGCGAAACCAAAAAGGGGTTCGTGGATATTTCAAACAGCGATAGCACTGCGCAAACGGTTCGATTTGAGGTCCAGGCATTTCGTCAGATTGATGATGACGGGTCGCTGCAGTTTTACCCAAGCGAACAAATTGCAGCGGGTATACGACTTGACTACACTGAAGCGCAGATTGGCCCGCGCGAGACGCTGCGGCTGGCATTTGCAATCGATAGTAAAAAGTTGCCTGGGGGAGATGTATTTGCAGTGATTTTTGCGTCGACAACACCCATCGGTTCATTGAGTGCGATGCAATCAGTGCGAGTGGGTACACTGCTTATGATCCAAAACGGAACTCCCTCTCAACACTATGCGACGATTAGTGAAATTTCGGCACCATTTTTGCAGATTGGTGAGGTAGTGCAGGCCCAGCTAGCAGTTACCAATACGGCCGATCCCAACCTGTCCACCGGTTTCTTCCCTAAGATCAAAATTGACATGAAGCCCTATGGTACCACTACGGCAAAGGGCCCACTTGTCTTTAGTGGCCGGACCCGTACCATTGACTACCGACAGCCGGGTAATTACTTCGGATTTGTACTAATTGAAGCCTCGACTGGGGGTGACAGCAAATCACGAGTAGTCTTTGCCATAACTGGCTACTGGCGCTGGCTCATGCCGATTATCGCCGTTGCATTGATTGTGATAGCGCTCTATGTATATAACCGACGAAAAAAACATAGGTATCGTACTCACAAAAAAGTTACTCGAATCCTTGTCAAATAGTTGTCATAAGCAGTATACTATACCTTAGCCGCATTAAACGGAGCTAGTAATTGAGGTTCACTAAAAGACAAATTCAAGCGGTGTTATTCTTCGCTGTACCAGCAATCATGGCATTCCTGGTCAATTTTGCGTTCCCGGCCTCTGTCCACGCCCTCACCACCATCCCCTATAAGCTAAACTTCCAAGGCCGCCTGACTGATGCTTCTGGTAATCCTATGGCTGCTGGTACCTACAACATGAAATTCCGTATCTATGATGCCAGTAGTGGGGGAACCCTAAAGTGGAGTGAACAACGTGCCAACAGCGCTAGCACTGGTGTCACCGTCACCACTGGCGGCTTGTTCAGTGTCCAACTTGGTGATGTATCGAGCTTGCCAGCTAACATCTTCAGTACCACCGACACTGCTACCCTGTACTTTGAGATCGAACTCCCAACCCCCGCTACCGCTACCTGTACTGGTGCATCTTGTGAATCCTACACCGAAGGCCCCATGACCCCCAGAAACAAACTCGCCTCCAGCGCCTACAGCTTTAACAGTGACCTATTGGATGGGTTGGATAGTGCGGCGTTTGCACAGGTAGGGAGTAACACCAGCTTTACCGGTACACTTGGCGTGAACCTGTCGAGCAGCATGGCATTTACTGTTGGCGCAAGTGGTACCAATGTACTGACAGCTGATACCGCAAATGCGCTGGTCAAGATAGGCACTGCAGATAGCACTAGTCAGGTGCTGGTGCTCGATACTAACACTGCAGATCCTGGAGCGGGTGCGACATCGACCAACGGTGCGATGTACTACAACTCAACGTCGGGTAAGTTTCGTTGCTACCAGGGCGCATGGACGGATTGTATTACGGCTGCTGGCGGCGCGACGCTGCAGACGGCCTACACCGCCTCGACTGGTGGCACAACACCGGAGATCAAGGCTGATGCCACACGGGCCGGGTTCGATATTCAAGATGCCGATACCACCATTGCTGGTACGTTATTTGCCGTGCGGGGGAGTAATGCCGGTGGGCTCGGTACAGCGCTCTTTGATGTTAGCAGCACTGGTGCAGCGCAATTTACTGTGCCATCGGCGTCGGCAACGGCTTTCACGCTACAAACTGCCGCCAGCACAAAGCTATTTGTCGCTGATAGTACAAGCGCGCGGATATATATCGGCGGCTCATCGGTAACAACCAACCCAATTACCCTTGTACTCAGCAACGCCTCGTCGGCATCCGACCCGACTGGGGTTGCTGGTTCGATGTACTATAGCACCGCGAAAGATGCCTTTCGCTGCTATGAAGCTGGCATATGGCGTAATTGTATCGGCAATACTGACTCTACATCGGGTTATCGCTATGCCAATGACCTGCTGGGGTCATTTACGACAACGGGTGATGTTTTCGCCAGCTCGACTGGCACCGGTGCTGCCACAGCGACGAGTAACGCAACCATTGCCACAAACCGCCCTGGTACATTTCGTTCGACGACTGGTACGACGACGACCGGACGAGCGGCATTCGGCTCGACAACAAATGCATTAGCATTAGGTGGGGGCTCACACTGTACGAAACAGCCGTCAACGTCACGACACTTTCTGGTGCGACGAATCGCTATAGCATGGTAGTCGGCTTCTATGATTCGACCACGGCTAACCAAGTCGATGCTGTCAGTTTTGTCTATGATGAAGGTGGTGTATCGACTGGTTCGACGGCGAGCGCAAACTGGCAAGTCGTCACGTCTTCGAACAGCACTCGGACGTGGACCACCACCACCACGGCAGTCGGTGCAGGTACATGGGTTAAACTTGGCATCATTGTCAATGCAGCTGGTACCAGTGTCGGGTTCTATATCAATGGCACACTAGTGGCGACTCATACGGCCAATATCCCGACCGGTACTGCTCGAGCGCTTGGTTTTGGTTCACAAATACTCAAATCGGTCGGTACGACGGCTCGGACAGTCGACATCGACTACTTGCAAGCCGAGATGGAATTCACAACCGCACGGTAAGTCAGGTATACTAGTGGTATGAAGGTAGAAGTGAAGTCAAAGTCTGATGAAGCGCTAAAAGATGAGAGCCGCCCGGTTGCTGTACCTCGCAAGCGGTTTGTGTTGCGACGAGGCACACCCCGAATAACGTCTTCACTATCGCTAATGGGTGCAGTGATGCTTGCTGGTATCTTGACTTTTGCGATAGTGCTATATGCTCTGAATGGTCGCGATACACCAATTGATCCCTCAAAGTATCAAGTGATCTATCTGACAAACGGACAAGCATACTTTGGTAAACTACAGAATACTCGTGGTGAATACCTGGTTGTCAGTAGTCCGTATACCGCACAAACACCTGCACAGCAGGCGAGTAACAAAGATACAGAGCAAACTACAACGCTTTTGCGTGTTCGCGACCAACTATACGGCCCAGAAGACACCATGGCCATAAAGTCGAGTCAAGTAGTGTTTTGGCAGAACCTCCGCGATGACAGCAAAATAAGCCAAGCGCTCAAGGCTAAACAGTAGCTGCAGTAGCCTTTGCGCTCAGATTAGCGTACTGGCATCACTTGGATTGTTTGACATTTGTAAACACAACCAGTATAACTTATTATGAGCCATACTCTCATTACCTATGAGTGGTGTGGAGAAAATAAATAATAAACGGGAAGAAAAATAATAAACACGACTAAAAAATCGTTGTTGTTATTGTTCGCGCTACCATTTATCTCCGGATTTGTAGCGCTGTTTTGCGTATCTAATAATATTCACGCCCTCACCACCATCCCCTACAAGCTAAACTTCCAAGGCCGCCTGACCGATGCTTCTGGTAACCCTATGGCTGCTGGTACCTACAACATGAAATTCCGTATCTATGATGCCAGTAGTGGGGGAACCCTAAAGTGGAGTGAGCAACGTGCCAATAGCGCTAGTACTGGTGTTACTGTCACCACTGGCGGTCTGTTCAGTGTCCAGCTCGGTGATGTATCGAGTCTGCCTGCTAATATCTTTAGTACCACCGACACTGCTACCCTGTACTTTGAGATAGAGCTCCCAACCCCCGCTACAGCTACCTGTACTGGTGCATCTTGTGAATCCTACACTGAAGGACCTATGACCCCCAGAAACAAACTAGCCTCCAGCGCCTACAGCTTCAACTCCGACCTACTGGATGGGTTGGATTCGAGTGCTTTTGCGCAGGTAGGGGCAAGTAACACCTGGACGTCTACCAACTTAATCAAGGTTGATAGCGCAACAGCTTTTCAGGTTCAAAATGCAGCTGGCTCAACGACGGTTATGAGGGTTGACACGACTGCAAATCGGCTCATGGTTGGCACGCTTGGCACAAGTACTGGCCAACTCTATGTCAGCGGCAGACTACCAACTGCTTCACTTGGTTCAGTGGCCGTGGGTACGGCGACCCGATCAGTCGCTGTGCAAGGCCGTTATGCTTATACTACAAACTCGACGTCTGGTGCCCTTAAAGTCTTTGATGTAAGTAACCCAGCAAGCCCAGTCAGTGTTGGCACCATCTCGAGTACTAACGCCTATTTCGTGGCGGTGCAAGGTCGCTACGCCTACGTGACAAGTGCAGTTGGTAACACATTAAGCATATATGACGTTAGTAACCCAGCAAGCCCAACGAGTATGGGGTCAGCATCAGTCGCTGGCGCATATTCGGTGTATGTGCAAGGTCGCTACGCCTACGTCGGTAGTAACAGCGGCACATTTACCATTGTCGATGTCGGTAATCCGTCCGCACCAATCGTTGCAGGTTCGCTTAGTATCGGTGCAGGCGCATTGCAGTCAGTCTATATTCAGGGTGTGTATGCCTATATTGTTGATAATACTAACTCAACACTAAACATTGTGAATATTAGTAACCCCGCCAGCCTGAGCGTAATAGGCTCACTAGTAATCGGGACGAATATAAAAGCAGTTTCGGTTCAGGGTCGCTATGCCTATATTATTGACAATGGCGGTAGCGCACTCAATGTGATTGACGTGAAGAATCCTGCTTCGCCAACCAGCGTCGGCTCAGTTGCGACTGGGTCTTCACCCCAGTCTCTCAGTGTGCAAGGCCGCTACGTATACGTCACAAACGGAACCGGTAACACCCTCGGTATTTATGATGTATCGACGCCGACCGCTCCTGCTAGTGTTGGAACTGTTGGAACCGGTAACTTGCCAATCGCTGTGAGCGTTGTTGGCCGCTACGCCTACGTCATTAATTACACGTCCAATACACTTACAACCTATGACGTCGGTGGTGCCTACGTTCAGCAACTCGAGGCCGGAGGGGCAGAGCTCGGTACGTTGTCTGTTAATGGCAACACGCAGTTGGTGGGCGACGCGATCATTAATGGCGGGCTGAGTGTTGGGTCGGCAGCCCAGATAAGCGGTGCACTGACAGTTGGGCAAAGTGTGCAGTTTAATGGTGACTTCGGTGTAGGTGGACGAGTGAATTTGCAGAATGCGACCAATTCAACAACGGCCGTGCAGATCAACAATGCCGCTGGAGTAAATTTATTTACGGCTGACACGACTAACTTTACGGTGCAGATAGGACTACCCGGAACCGATAGTAATGCCGCACTCTTCGTACTCGATTCATACAATCAAGCAACTGACCCAGGTGGTTTCAACGGGGCCATGTACTACAACACTAGCCTTAACAAGTTTCGCTGCTACCAGAATGGAGCATGGGCAGATTGTATTGGGAGTGGCTCGGGTGCTAGCCTCAGTGCCAATAATACGTGGACAGGAACCAATCTTTTCAAGACGACTAGCGCAAGTGCTCTCCAAATTCAAAATGCGAGCAGTGTCACTCTTCTGACGGCCGATACAAGCACAAATCAAGTGGTGATTGGCAGTACGAGCGACGGTATCACACTTGGCGCAAGCGGACTCCTCTATGTAGGTACTGGTCGACCGAGCGCTCAAATTACACTCTCGGCAGAGTACCCAGGAGCAACGTTCACTGGCGACGGAACTAACAATAACGGCTCACTCAGCAGCGATTTTTGCTCTGGCTCCTCACGACTCAATATCAACACGGGCGTCTGTGCCGCCACAGAGACACATAATTACTATGCTTGGACAACCACCCAAGCGAGTGCACAGGACTACGATGTGTATGCTCGCTACCAGCTACCCAGCGATTACGACACGGGCAGTATGACAAATCTTAAGATCTGGGGCTGGGGGACATCAACCACGACCGATCAAGTGACAGTTGCAATGTATGTCGACAGTAGTGGTACGGCGTGCAGTACAAGTGGCAATGCAGTGTCAAGTAATGCAACTTGGGTACAGGTGACGGTTGCATCGCCGCTCGGTGCATGTACGCCGGTTGCGGGCGATATGGTGACATTTAAGGTGCATATGATTGCTGGACAGAATAACTATGCACGTGCGGGGGAGATCAGCTTTGCGTATAAGAAGAAGTTCTAATAACCTGCTGAGACTCTTGCACAGGCGATCCCCTCGGGTTGTGGCTGTAGTTGTCTTAGTTTTATTGATAACAGTACTCGTCATGCGGCCAGTTAGTGCGGCGGTGGCGTACCGTGCCGCAGGAACTGGCAACAATGCGGCTGGTGCGACAACTCTCTCGATAGCTCAACCGACAGGAACTCTCGCTGGCGATGTTCTTATAGCCGTTGTGTCGGTCCGAGGTGGCACGGGTACTACGATTACTCCACCAACGCAATCAGCGCCGTATGATTGGAAAGCCGTACCAAGTGGAAGTGCAGACAGCACTACAACCCTCAAGAGCACCACGTACTACAAGATTGTTGGCCCGAGTGATTCAGGCCCGTACGTCTTTACCTTTAACGGTACTCAGAAAGCATCTGGCGTGATCGTTGGCTTTACGGGTGTTGATATAGGTGACCCGATCGATGTCGCCGGTAGCCAGGCAAATGCCTCGAACACAGCGATGATCGCGCCATCGGTCACAACAACAGTGCCCAACGCCATGCTTGTTGCTGCCTATAGCACGGCAACCGGTACCACGGTCACCGTCGGGAGTAGTATGACCCTTGCAGGGCAAGATGCAAGCACGGGGGGTTCGGCTGCGACTCGTACGACAAGCGGCACGCAGTATGTCTTGCAAGCAACAAGTGGAGCATCTGGCACAAAGACGATGACAGCCGCCGCTACTGCGGTAAATATTGGCCATTTAATTGCGCTAAAACCTGCTCCAACGATTTCACAGGCATCATACCGACTGTTCGCGAATACCGATAGCACGACAGCGTCGACGCCACTTGCTGCTATTGATACCGCAGCCTCAGTCGAAAAGGACGCTCAGTTTCGGCTACGCATCAATCTTGGGGTGGCGAGCGGGGGCTCAATGGCAACAGCAGTGACCACTCGTACCTACACACTTCAGTTTGCCGCTCGTGGGGCTGACAACGTATGCGACAGCTCCTTTACTAGTGAGACATACGCAAATGTTACTGCTTCAACTGTCGTTCGGTACAGTACTAACCCCACTCCAGCAGATGGAGCTACTTATGTGACTAGCGCCAATGACCCAACGCGCAGTGGTATCACTGCTGTCGGACAACGCTACCATGAGTCGGCGACCATGACGATGGCTAGCACTATACCTGCAGGTCAGGACGGACTATGGGATATCGTACTAAGCACTTCGGGAGCAAGCTTTGGTCAGCGCTACTGTATGAGGATTGTCGATGGATTTGGTGCAGTATTGAACGGCTCGTATAGTGTCATGCCCGAGATTGTGGTAGCTACACCAACCATCACGCAAGCTAACTACCGCTGGTTCACCAATGCCGATAGTGCTACGCCGGGTGCGCCTTTGGTCGCGCAGGATACGCCAATAACAAATGTTGCCACAGGAACACCAATACGTTTGCGCCAGAGACTGGCCATTAATGTCGCTGCTCTACCTGCGTCGGCCCAGGACTTCAAGCTACAGTACGCAGAGAAGTCCGGGTCATGTGACACCGCGTTTTCTGGTGAATCTTACACGGACTTTATGCAACTAGTGGCGATGACTGATACGCAAGATCCATCGTCACTAAGCTCATCTGGGATTGGAATTGCGTGGGTAAATGAAGCAAATGCTAGACTTATCGACAATACTGACGCAATGGTAACTGGTATTGCAAACTCTGTCGGGCAAGTCACTAAAATACTAAATGTAACGGGATTTAACTTCAACATACCTACGTCGGCGATCATAGACGGGATTGAATTGACAGTGCAGGGCAGTGAATCTCCTTCTGGGAACTCATTTGGGCTTATGATTACTGGTAATAATGGCGACAATATATACTCAAGTGGATCGGGCAGCTTATCTACTGGATCACAAGAAATATTTGGGAGTGCCACTGACAGCTGGGGTATAACATCGGCAACGCAAATTAATGGAACAGGGATTGGCATCAACTTCCAGGTGCAACTACCCAGCTTGCCACAAGCACCAGCAATGTTTGTCGATGGTTTTCAAGAAAAGGTCTACTACCGGGTACCACAGTCAAACGGTACTTTACAGTACTTTGACAATACGTCCGTTGCAAGTGGTGCGGTGATCTCGAGCGGGGGCAATGACCCAGTGAATGGAGCGAGGCCTACAGTGTTGCAGGCATATTACGAGACAGATCCATTTGTGGTAAGTTCGTCGATTGCAAATGGTAGTGACGGACTGTGGGATTTTGTTTTTACTACTACAGGTGCGGCGGCCGGCAAAACCTATTGCCTCAGAACAGTCAAAAGTAGCGGCGGTCTACTCGATACCTACACGAATATTCCCGAGATCAGCTTTGCATCAGCAGGTGGGCCAACGCTAGACCAAAAAACGCGCGGTGGCCAAGCTGTGGTCGACGGGGTGAAATCACCGTATAGCTTCTAAACGTAGTAGGGCACTACCTATGCTCAGCTACTAAGCGTATAATGAAAATACTATGGTACGAGTGATTGATGCGACAAGTTTTGCTCGCGATACGCTGGCCGTTCGCGAAGAAAAGATCGATGTTGAAACCCAATTTGGGCGGATGATTCTGCATATTTTCAACCCATCAGTTTTTACGCAGCAACGCTATGGCTCACCTGATGTGCTGGTTCCGTATTCACAGGGATGGGCAGAGGACGAAGCGATGGTGAGGGCGGCTAGTAGTGCGCTTGCCGATGGCGGAAACTTTTTAGTTGCGGGTGTCACATATCCCGACCACCGTATTGCAATGTCGGTACGCGACGAGCCTGCCTATCGCCGCGAAGCCTTCATGACCGCGCTTGAAGCGATACTGCAAGAAAAAGGTAGCGACTGGATAACAGTGCTGCATGGGTACTCCCGGGGCAATGAAGCGATCATCGATGCTGCTCTGGCAACCCCTGAGTCTGTACAGGGCTTATCGTTTGCAGGGCCGGCGTGGCTAACACCGGGCGAGCGGCCGCATACTATGATGAGCAAAGGTGTGCGCGAAGGTCTATATAGTTTGCGTAAAGAAGACATTCCGGGCAAGATTGGCCTTGCACAGGCAGCGCTTGGACTGGGCTATTCACTTTTCACACGGCCGCTGGCACTGCGAAACGATGTCGCCGCTATTACCGGTACAGACCCAGCGCTAGTGGCGTCTAAACTACAAAGAGTTACTGACCAAGGTATTCCACTGAGTGTAATGATTGGTTCCGAAGACAACATATGCCCCGAAGAGGGTATTATGACGGTGGTGAATGCGATTAAAGTACCAGATACTATGCCACCGATTGATGTAAAGCGGACCAATGTGACGCATTTTGGTTACTACTCTCACACATGGTCGCTAGTAGCGATTGTGCGGCAGATTGAGTTGCTTGCAAGCTATACGCGGAATGGTCAGCCCTAGAAAGTGCAATACTTCCGTGCCTGAACTACCAGAGGTTGAAACCGTCCGTCGGGGCCTAGAAGGGCTTATTGTCGGCCTTAAAATTACTCGTGCACACTGCATCGACTCACCCAAGAGTTTTCCCAATAATCCCACAGATGTCAGAGAGTTTCTTTATGGTGCGCGGGTCGTGGCAATCCGCCGTCGCGCGAAAGTATTGCTGATTGAGCTAGGTAGCGGCTATACACTAGTGATACACCTCAAAATGACTGGACAATTAGTATATCGCGGTGAGCAAGTTTTTGGTGCAGGGCATCCAAACGATTCACTTGTTGGCGAGCTTCCAGATCGGAGTACGCGTGTCGACATTACGTTTGATGACGGTTCACACCTCTACTTCAATGATCAGCGTAAATTTGGTTGGATGAAATTGCACCCTACCTTGGAGGTGCCGAATATTGATTTTATGCAGCGGGTTGGGCCGGAACCACTCGAAGAAGCGTTTACGAGCAACGAGTTTATTCCACGTGTCTGCCGTCGCAGCAACACGACAATCAAAGCTGCTATCCTCGACCAGACGGTGCTAGCAGGAGTTGGCAATATCTACGCCGACGAGTCACTGTGGGGCGCAAAAATCCATCCAGCCACGCGAGTACGTGAGCTAACCGATGAGCAATTGGCGCTGCTACTTCATGAGATCAAGTACGTTATGAATCTCAGTATCGAAAAAGGTGGCAGCACCGATCGCAACTATGTGAATGCTGAGGGCAAGCGAGGGAGCTATATCGACTTTGCCCGCGTATTTCGCCGTGAAGGCCAAGCATGTCCACGCTGTGCGGTGACGATTGAAAAGCTGCGCGTAGCTGGGCGTGGCACGCACGTCTGCTCAGCATGTCAAGTGGTACAATAGTTCTACGGTGTTATATCTGATTACGGGAGCAAACGATTATTTTGCCGAACAAGAAGTGCGGCGGATTAGTCGTGAGACTGGCTTAGTCATTCGGCGCATCGATGGCGAGACGATCAACGCAGCAATCCTGACTGATTACATGGTCGGCTCGTCGCTTTTTGGCCTAACAGAGTTACCAGTAATCCGCGCATTGTCTGAAAACACTACTATGTGGCAGCTGTGCGCCGATATGTGCGCACGAGCCAGCACTGATAACCACATGGTACTGCGTGAGGCGTACCCAGACCGCCGAACAAAAGCATACAAAGCAATCGCAGCAGGGGCAATGGTTATCACCTGTGATCCGCTAACCGATCGGGATACGTACCGAGCGATCGAATGGCTGGCTAGAGAAGCCAAAGCGCTTGGTTGCAAGGTCCAAAAAGCACAGTTGCAGCAGATGGTTGAGCGTGCACTTACTCCAGGAGACAGGCCGGGGCGCTACGTTATTGACCAGATGCGGCTCTACGTAGCGCTCGAGGCGCTGTCTGCACTGCCTGAAGTCACCAGCTCGTCAATTGATGCCGTACTGCCACCAAATACCAACGAGAATATATTTGAACTGTTTGAGCTCGCCGTACGACGCGACAGCGCAGCGACTAGGCGCATGGTTGAGAACCTAAGGCTGAGTGAAGAGCCGCAAAAGGTTTATGCGCTGCTGATAGGGCAACTTGTACAGTATGCTACAGTTGTAATGGCAGAGGGGGAGGCGATCGCATTTGGCATCCATCCCTATGTAGCACAGAAGCTCGCAGCACTTTCGAAGCAAATAACCCGCGCCGAGTTACGCAGTATATTGGGTCTTGCCGCTAGCCTCGATGCCAATATGAAGCTATCACATATTGCTCCATGGGATGCAGTCGATCGGCTGCTCATTTCTATTGCGACGCGCTAGTGCTTGCTCGCTCAACCAGTGGAGTGCATACTATTGTGTATATGCGAGGTTTTGGACAAGAAGTCATCGATGAGGCAATGCTTGAGGCGTGCCGGCTTGCGGTTCAGCACAGCACCGATCGTTCGTCATGGACTGGTGCGGTGTTACTCGGTGAAACGGGTGAGGTCATTGGACGAGGTTGGAATTCTCTCATGCCTGGTTTTGATGCAGATGACCCCAAAAACCATGAACGTCCACGGAAATACGAAATTACTGAGCACGCTGAACGTCGCGCCCTTCACGATGCAGTGCGTCGTGGTCGCCGAGTTGTCGACTCAACACTTGTTGCCGCGTGGATTGGCTGCACGGACTGTGATCGTGCGATTGCTGAAATGGGCGTACGTGAGATTGTTCGCTTACCACTCAATCACACCAACGATCACTGGATCGAAAATATCCTCGTGGGTGATGAAATTCTCCGCCATTCTGGGGTTACAATAACTGAGATCTCATTCGAGTACCTTGCACTGCCTGAATTACTGCGTAACGGCAAAATGGTTGATCCGCGGCTCGCGTAACTCTGCTGAAAAAACCCGCCGCAAATGCGGCGGGTTTTGTTTGATAGTCTAAAGGTTATTTTTTGGCTACAGGCTTTTTTACAGGAGCTTTTTTGGTTGCGACAGGCTTGGCAGCTGGCTTTTTGACAGCGGCTGGTTTTGCTACAACCTTTTTCTTAGCGGCGAGTTTTACACCTGCTTGTTTGGCAGTTTTGGCGAGGCCGGCCTTGCGGCGTGCAGCCGTTGCCTTGTTAAGTAGTTTTTTCTTTACCGCAGTGTCGATTTCGCTCTGAGCAGCACTCAGCGTTTCGCTGCTTGGCTTTGCGGTGAATGCTTTAACTGCAGATTTGATGTCACGCTTTATGCTAACATTGCGCTCTCGGCGCTTTGCAGTCTGTTTCATGCGTTTTATGGCTGATTTGATGATTGGCATAGGAGGTTCCTTCGCTTGTTACTAGCTTATTATTACAATCAACAGCTGATTATAGACGAATAACCCCTGTTTGTAAAGTGTGAGCAAGTTGTTGACGCCTGTAAATCACTTATGGTATAGTGAATTCAAACTCTGATAAAAGAAACAACAGGAACACCAATGGCAGACACCAGCGTTAAGCAACAGATTGTCGACAAAATAAAAGACAGCAACAATGTGCTGGTGACGGTTAATAGTAACCCAACTGTCGATGAGCTGAGTGCGGCACTGGCGATTACGCTGCTGATCAACAAGCTCGACAAACACGCTACAGCGGTGTTTAGCGGTGCAATTCCTCCGGCGATCGAGTTTTTGGAGCCGGCCAAAACATTTGAGAATACGGTAGATAGTCTGCGAGATTTCATCATTGCTCTTAGTAAGGAGAAGGCCGACCACTTGCGCTACAAAGTTGTCGATGACATGGTGAAAATCTTTATCACGCCGTATCGTACTACGATCAGCCAGAACGATCTCGATTTTAGCCAAGGTGATTACAATGTTGAATTTGTGCTGGCTATTGGTGTCAAAAAGGAAGAAGATCTCGATAAGGCCTTGCAAAGTCATGGCAAAATTTTGCATGATGCAACGGTGGCGGCGGTGTCGCTTGATACGCCAAGTAACCTTGGCGGAATTGAGTGGTCAGACACCAAGGCGAGCAGTTTCTCTGAAATGCTATTTAGCCTCGCTGAAGCACTCAAGACAGATAAGGCGATCATCGATGAACAAATTGCGACGGCATTTCTGACAGGAATTGTTGCCGCTACTGATAGGTTTAGCAACGACCACACGAATGCAGCTGTCATGACAATTGCCGCACAACTCATGTCGGCAGGCGCCAACCAGCAGTTGGTTGCGACGAAATTACAGGCGGACAACGCGATCTCGACTCCCTTAAAAGACAATGGTGATATGAAGGAAGGCGAGTCGGCGAAAGTCGATAAAGCTGAGCCAGCCTTAGCGAAGAAAGAAGATGCCGGCGCGCTATCCATCTCGCATGTTCCAGAGGGAAACGTCGAGGAAGTTACAAAACAAGTGGCAGCCAAAGAATCCCAGGCGGCGATTAGCCGAGCTGAGGAAGAAATCGCCAAACAGGCCGACATAGCTCCGCTAACTGCACCGTCTGTACCGAGTGCCGCGCCAGCTATGAATGTAGCTGTTGATCAGAATGCCCCTCTGCGTGGGCCAGTGGCCATGGATCAGTGGAAAACAAAAACAGAGCAAGAGGCCTATGAACCAAGTCTTGGAGGCACACTTAACGCGACAACCGAGATTGCTGCTGAAGAAAAACGTCGTGAAGTTGCTGACGATCGAAACCACACCATCCTAAGTCATGGTGGGAGTGGCTATATGTCCGGTGCCCCAACCTATCAGGCGCCAATTAATGGCACGATTGATCAGGCCGACAACGAGCCGTCGGTGCAAGACGTCTTTGCTGGTAACATATCGGTGCCACCTACGGCACATGTTGATGCAATTCAGCCGCCCGCGCCAAGTGTGTCGTCGCCAACGCTTGCAGAAATTGATGCTCAGAATCGAGCAAACCATAGTGAAGCGATGGATGCTGTCAACCAAGCCTTTGGCCCGCCAGTTATTGGTGGCGCGCCTAATCCTGTTCCAGCAGGGTTAGTACCAAGTTCACCCCCAGCTGCCCCGCCGCTTGGATTACCGACCCTGCCACCTATGCCAGACTTTTCGACCCTGCCACCACTTCCAGGTGAAACAGCTGGCCCGCTTGGGAGCGCTTCGGTACCCGATACTCTTGGTAGCATACTTGGTCCACCACCCATTACTCCGGCTGCTCCTGCGGTGACTGCCGACCCAGCTCAGTTCAAGATACCTGGTCAATAGTAGGGTATAATTATCCTCGTATGTATACCGATACGATTATTTTGGTTGATAAACCAGCTGGCATGACCAGTTTTGGCGTCGTGGCGCGGGTTCGTCGCGTACTCAGCCAGCAAGCCGGTAAAAAGGTGAAGGTAGGACATACAGGTACGCTCGATCCGTTTGCGACTGGGCTAATGATTCTTGTCACCGGTAAGGAATGTCGAAATGCTATGAACTATAGCAAACTCGACAAAGTGTACGAGGCGACGTTTGTGCTAGGGCAGTTGAGCACGACGGGCGACCCAGAAGGCGAGCTAACAGAGGTATCGGCCGAGCAGCTATCACGTGAGCGCATAGTACAAGTATTAACGCAGTTTACAGGCGATATAGTCCAGCAACCACCGGTATTTAGCGCTATAAAAATCAATGGTCAGCGGGCGTACAAACTAGCCCGTGAAGGCAAGGCTGTCGAGATGCCAGAGCGCACAGTGACGGTATATTCACTTGATCTGATTGATTATCAGTATCCTGCGCTGAAAATCCGTGCACATGTAAGCAGTGGTACCTATATTCGTAGTCTCGCCGTTGACATTGGCGAAGCACTGGGCACCGGTGCGTATTGCAGCCAGTTGCGCCGCACCGCCATCGCTGATTGGCATATCGAAGCAGCCTCGACACTTGAGTCACTTGGTATCACCACGTAGCAGACAAAGAAAACACCCGTAGTCTCTGCTGTGGAGAAACTACGGGTCAAGGGAGGTGGGATGTTAGAAGTGCACCCCAGCGACGAACTCGGTGAGCTCATTTCTGTCGGTGCCACTGAGTCTCACGATGGCCTCTTTCGAACGTACCCCCAAACGCTGCGGGTTACGGAACGCCCGCGCGTGCAGGACTTCCATCTCCAACCCCCACGATTCGGCAGCAATTCGTAGCCGGTAGAGGTTTGCTTCAAAAGCGCTGCGGGGACACCGGATGTAAAGATCTTGCTGGTACATCTTCTCACTCCCGTCTGTAGACGACCATTGAGTGATACTATATAACTATTGAAGGCACGTGACAATGGCTGTCTTGAATAATACGCAAAACATTGCTATAATAGCTGATTATGATAACAAAAGATGAAAAAGCGAAAGCTATTGCTTTGACTCAGGTAGGCAAAAACGACGTCGGGAGCCCGCAGGCTCAGGTATCGATTTTGACGGCTCGTATCAAAGAGGTGACTGAACATCTAAAAGCCAACAAGCACGACCACATGGCGCGCCGCGGGCTGATTCAGATGGTAGGCAAGCGCAAGAAATTGCTGAAATACCTCGAAAATACGGACTTTGAAGCCTACAAAGCAGTGCTCGACAAACTAGGTTTACGCAAGTAACCGCCAAAAATCCCGCCCGAAAGGGCGGATTTTGGTATAATGGAACAATTATCGCGCTACATCCGGACGAGCCGGATCAATAGCCTCTTATATATAAAGGAGCTTATTGATGAAGCATGAAATTTACTTATTGCCAGAAGATCGCGCCTACGCCCAGCAGCGTATCGCGACGCTTGAGAAAGAAATCCAAGACCTTGGGGTAGACTTTCAAGACGCATTTACCCAAAGTAGCGAGACTTGGCACGACAATTCGCCGTTTGAAGCAGTGCGCGACAAACAGTCAATGCTAGCGGCAGAACTACACAAGCTACGTAGTCTTATTCGTGCGAGCACCCTGCAGACACCTAAAAAGAAGCGGGGAACTGTGGGTATTGGCGATACAGTCGTGCTGAGCGACGGCAAGCGCTATATGATTGCTGGTGATTGGACGCACAAGGCGGGTCAACATAGCGATGGCGTGATATGGGTGAGCTGCCACGCGCCAATTGCAAAACAGCTCATAGCAAAAAAAGTTGGCGAACTGGTAGAGCTCGGTCCTGTATCGGCGACAATTTCCTGCATCAACTTAGCCAAGTAGCGCCAGCTGCGGCGGTGTATCGTCGCGCTTGATTTCCCACACCTCTTCAAGCCAGCGATAGTGTTCGTTGCCACTCTGAGCATCATCCATTCCCATACCGACTAGCCATTTGTCGCCAGCATTGAAGCCGCAGTAGGTTGGTTCGATAGGGTATGCCCGCTCGACATTTTTCTGTGCAAGCACGGCTAGTTCAATACTGACGGCGCCAAGCCCCTGTAGGTGTCGCGTGACGTACTCTGCAGTGATGCCACGATCAAGCACGTCATCCACGATGATGACCTTGCGATCATAGACCACTGTTGTTGGTGAAAGGTCGGTGACAATGCGTGGTTCACCGGCGTGGTGCGATGAACCGTAGGTACTAACCATCATGTAGTCAAGCTCAGGGTGCAGTCCGGCGGGCTGCCGAGCGATTTCAAACATGAGTTTACTTGCAAAAGGGGCGGCACCGCGCAGGAGTCCGACGAAAAGCGGATCATCGTCGAAATGATCAACAACGATGCGCCGCGCCAGCTCGCTAATCCGCTGATTGACTTCATCTCGGTCCAAGAGCAGGCGATAGCGCTCGTTCATAGTGCTATTGTACGCTACTAGCCAAAAGTAGTAAAAAACCTTATAAATCACAGCGAATTGTTGCATTATTTGCATCTATCTGATATAATAAACAAAAGTATCATGAATTCACAAGACAATACAGGTGGGAATTCAGAACAACTTGACGGTATTACCAACCTTTCTCGCCGCGGCGATGAAGTGATCGAGTATATATTTACGTAGTACACTAGCTATATGAGTCGGCAAGAACTTGGGCGAGATGTATGGTATGACGGCGGGCTGAAAGGCTATGCTATGCTTGATGTGACGCACAGTGTGCCAGCCATCTCTCCGCTAGTGATTGACGGCACCGAGCTACTTCCGAAAGAAGAATATCATGTATCGATCGCAAAACTTCGTGCACTCGCACGGGGCGATGCTGCGAAAGAAGCCGAATTAGTCACCTTTTTGCAGGAATATTTTGCCGAGCAGGACCATGAGTTCAGGTGGGCCGGGCTGACGGGTGACTACTACGTATGTCGTAAGCCCAATCAGGCGGGAGAGACGCAAATGACACTAATAGGTAGTGTTGAGATTGTAGGTCTTCGCGCGCTTGAAAGGGCAATGCGTGATAGATTTGATCCTGCGATCCGCCTAAGCCAGCCTCACGTCACATTGCTCAAGTCTACTAACAGCCCGTATGGGATTGGTATCAATAGTGCCGATGATTTAGCGTCGCTATGCACACCCATTGAACTGCAGTAGCTAACAGATATGATGCCGCGCCTTCGGAGTAGAGGCCTCTCCCTTTTTATGAGATTCTTTGCTATACTACAAAGTGAAAACACGTGTGGATGGTGATAGATAGAAGTTCGACGTAGGCGAATTACTACCTGTTACTCTCTACACTTTAGAAAGGAGACACTATATGTCTATCATTAACCCTAATGGCAAGGATATTATTGCCGTTTCTACCGATTTTTGCGGCAAGAAATTAACACTCGAAGTCAACCGTGTGGGCTTTCGCACCACCGCCAGTGTGCTCGTTACCTACGGTGACACGGTGGTGCTCGGCACGGCGATGGTTGGTACTAAGCCTGTTGTACTCGACTATTTCCCCCTGAGCATCGACTACGAAGAAAAAATGTATGCAGCCGGCAAAATCAGCGGTAGTCGCTTTATCAAGCGCGAAGGCCGCCCAAGTGACGAAGCGATTTTGATTGGCCGCTTGATCGACCGCCCTATCCGCCCACTCTTTCCAAAGGGCTATCGCCAAGAAGTCCAGGTGGTCAGCAGTGTGCTGAGCATGGATCCGAATTTCCGTCCCGACATGGTGGCAATGATCGCTGCCAGTAGCGCGCTCATGCTGACTGGTACGCCATTTGATGGTCCAGTGGCTGGTCTGCGTGTTGGTCGTGTGGCCGGCGAATTTAAGGCATTCTTGACTGCCGAAGAGCGTGCGGCTAGCGACCTCGACCTCGTGGTAGCTGGTATTGAAAGCGGTGTCACGATGGTTGAAGCTGGTGCCAATGAAGTTGACGAAGAAGTGGTTATAGACGGTATTGCCTGGGCGCAAAAAGCCCTGCAGCCTGCAATCGCTTTGCAGCGTGAACTTGCTGCAAAAGTTGCTCCTGTCGCACAGGAATACACGCTGGTGCTGCCAAATGAAGACATCCAAGCGGCGGTTGATGCATGGGTTGATGGCAAATTGGGCGAAAAGATCCGTGCGCCATACCCGGAGCGCAACGAGATGGTCAATGAACTCCGCTGGGCATTCCATGAAGCCATGACCGAAAAGGTAGGTGAAACCTACGCTGACGTGAAAGATGAATACGACGAAGCCTTTACGATGGCAGTTCACAAAGATGTTCGCAAGGGTATTGTCGCCGATGGTAAACGGCCTGATGGTCGTGGTCTCGATGATATCCGCACCCTTAGTAGCGAAGTCGGGCTTTTGCCACGCGCGCATGGGAGCAGCCTGTTTACCCGCGGTGTCACCCAAGGGATGAACATCGTCACCCTAGCGCCGCTGAGCTTTGCCCAGATGGTTGATACCATGGAAATCACTGACGGCGAGCGCCGCTACATGCACCACTACAATGCCCCAGGCTATACGGTCGGCGAAGTTCGTCGCCTTGGTAGTCCGGGACGACGCGAAATCGGCCACGGCTACTTGGCTGAGCGCGCATTGATTCCAGTATTGCCAAGTGAAGAAGAATTCCCGTACGCAATCCGTAGCGTCACCGAAATCATGAGCCAAAACGGTAGCACCAGCATGGCTGCTACCTGTAGCTCGTGCCTCGCCCTTATGGACGCTGGTGTGCCCCTAAAGGCACCAGTTAGCGGTATTGCTATGGGGCTGATGATGGATGGCGACAAAGCCTACGTGCTAAGTGATATTGCCGATGCCGAGGATTTTGCCGGCGACATGGACTTCAAGGTCACTGGTACCGCTAGCGGTGTCACAGCTGTGCAGATGGACATGAAACTCCACGGGCTGCCGGTAGAAGTACTTGCCGAAGCGATTCGCAAAAGCACACCGGGCCGCAAATACATTCTCGATCACATGCTCTCAACACTTGCTGGTCCACGGGAAGCGCTAAGCCCGTATGCACCGCGTATCGAAAAGATCAAGATCAATCCAGAAAAGATTGGTGCAGTGATTGGTAAGGGCGGGGAAGTGATCAACAAGATTACGGCTGAAACCGGTGCCATGATCGACATCAAAGATGATGGTCTCATCACAGTTGCCAGCAGCGACACCGCTAGCATCGAGCGAGCGCTCGACTGGATCCGCGGTCTGACCGAAGAGCCAGAAGTCGGTAAAGTCTACACCGGCAAGGTTGTCACTATTAAAGACTTCGGTGCCTTTGTGAACATCATGCCCGGGACCGATGGCATGGTGCATATTTCGCAGCTTTCCGACAAGCGTGTCGAAAAGGTAGAAGATGTACTAAAGGAAGGCCAAATCGTGAAAGTGCTACTGACCGGTATCGACGAACGCGGCCGCTTGAGCCTGACGATGAAAGGTGTTGACCAGTAGTTATAGCGTGAATAATAAAATGTCCCGGGCACGCTCGGGACATTTTTCATACGTCATTTTCCACGAAGAGGATACGTAATAAAAAGTAAGATTAGTGGAACAAAAACTAATTCTGAGGCATAATACCCAAACGTATCGTAGCAAGATATGCGATCTCCAAAGAACGCACTACATCCGCTTGGTCCTAGTACAGACCAGTACGTGTAGAGTAAAATCAATAAGCAAGAAAAAGCAAGGGATAAGTAGACTGCTTTTCGGAATCGTTTTTTCTTTAATAAATTCTTATTTTGTGTCAAACCGAGGATACAGGAAATACCTAAAACTATTACCGCAAATGAGAAGTGTCGGGGATGTTGAAAGAGACTAGCAATATTAATCAAAATTACCACAAGCAGAATGCCTGTTTCTGTCTTATAGTAGCGATATAACGGTATAGCTTTTGCCATAATTTGATTTTATCACGCTCGCGCATATAACGTCACTTCAACGTGTTGCTGACTAGCATCGACGAGCGTGGCCGCCTGAGCCTCACCATGAAGGGTGTTGACCAGTCCGCGCAGATTGACTATTAGTACCAACTGTGATATAATATAGAGATATGGCACAGTTGGAACTATTCCTCAAACCTGTCGTCGGTGTCCACCAGCAGCTTGGGCAGATTGATGGTCAATGGGTAGTGGGTCTCCGTAGCGGAGGTGAACCTATATGGGATCATGAGGGTGGCTACCAGTATTATCAGCTGGGCGAACGCCACGTCCGAACTATTTCACTCGCAGATGAGATGGCACGGCGTGCGGTGGGCTATTTCGCGCAAACGCGCGCTTTGAGCCCCGTGCACGCACCTGCCTACAACTGTCACACGCTACCGTTCGCGCTAGCGGGCCGCCTAGACACGGGCTTACTCCCAGCGCTTGACTATCAGCATTTGGTGCTTGAAACAGGGACAATCCGTACGACCGACACGCTCGTGCCTAGCAAGTTCTACTATGCCAAGCGGCCAGGGGATGACCGACCCGCCCATAGCTTTGTAGCGCTCGATAGTCATACGACACTGAGCGTGCTTGGCGATGGCCAGCCACTTGTCGTCATGGACCCCGGCACTCTCGCAGGCCTTTATGATGCTGATCGATTCGTGCGCTACACACCAATCGAAACACGACTCGGTCGAGAGGCTACTATTACCAGCTAATCCATATCGGTACAACTGCTGGTTCGGTTTTTCACTTACTCTTTTTGCGTCGTTCCGCTACAATAGTAGCTATGGCAAAGCCCACACAAACAATCGGTTCTATGCTGCGTAGCCCCACGGTGCAGAAGCTGCTCGCCTATGTGCTGCCACTTTTGTTTGGCTGGATCTTGAGCAAACTCGATCAAAAACCTACCAACAATAAGAAGTAGATGCATGGTTACGCAGCCATATACGTACCTGGTACGGTGCGCGATGGCGCATCATTAACAGAAGGCATTCACCAGATGCTTACTTATTGCCGGGTTTCTAGTAATGTTGGTTGGAATATGTATCTATGGGCCTGGCCGTTTGTGCTGGCGTGGGCAACGAAATGCGTGAATATGCTTGCTCGCAAATCTAAAATGTAGTTCTCTACGGCCGGCATGACAGCACCGACTCACTGACCATGTGTAGAAATGGTATATACTATACGGCATGAGCAAAAAACGCCGCTCGGATGAAATAACCAATACGCTCGTCATACTGGTATTTATCATCCTGGTAGGCGCAGCGGTTGACGCAGTGGTTATTTATCCGATACTTGGCATAGAGGGGGATGGTTCTCGAGTAGCGGGCGGACGAAGCCTTGCCCCAATTTTTTCGAGCATCATTCTCCTCGGCTGGTTTATTTGGCTTTTTATAAAGTATAAGTTTTGGACAATCTACGTTCACAGATCAAAAAATACGTCGCGGTCTCGCAAAACTCGGCAGTAGCCCTATACTAGTGATATGACGAAATTAGACCAACTTATTGCGCTCCGCGATGAGATCATCGCTGCCGATGTCTGCGTTCATTTGCGTGAGTCGGCGACGCAGCTGGTCATGGGTGATGGCAGCCCCGATGCCGACATCGTCTTCATTGGCGAAGCGCCAGGTAAGGCAGAGGACGAACAGGGGTTACCATTTGTCGGCGCAAGTGGCAGATTCCTCAATGAAATGCTCGCTGCAGCCGGCATGCAGCGCGATGACGTGTATATCACCAATATCGTGAAGTATCGTCCACCAAACAATCGTGATCCAGAGCCAGAGGAAAAACGCGCTTTTTGGCCATACCTTTTGCAGCAGCTTGAGATTATTCAGCCAAAAGTTGTGGTGACGCTCGGCCGGCACAGTATGGAATATTTTCTGCCGGGTATGTACATAAGCCAGATTCATGGTCAGCCCAAGCGTATCCGGTTTGGCGAACACGCGCTGGTGATCGTACCGCTGTATCATCCAGCAGCAGCACTGTATAACGGTAGCTTGCGGCAAACACTTATCGACGATTTTGTGCGTATGCCGGAGATTCTAGCACAGGTTGGTTAAAAAGAAGTACTTATAGGTGTTAGGGCGGTCGGGTAAACTTTTTATCTGACTGCTTATGATTGGTATCTGGTGGGGTGGTTGCTACAATGAGCGGCATGTCACATCGACCCATCATCACTTTCACGCTGGCAAATCACACTAAGGTGAACTATTCACCTATAGTGGAGTCGCTTGCCCAAAGCGATGCTGAAGTAATCGCGGTTGAAGCGGTAGGGGAGTCGATGGATGAGCGTGAAGCGATTGAGCGTGTGCTCAACCGTATTTTTGACCCACATGATGACCTGCGCAGAGCTGACATTATAAAGTCGTCAGGGAGAGAAGATGGGTTCATAAGTCATGTCGCTTCGAAGTTCGAAAACAGTGAAAAGCGGCTATTACTCCTCGATATTTCCCGTGATCATAGAGTTGCGCAGCTTGTACACTATGTTGATTGCCTATTGCGTGAATGGGTTGATGGTGTTCAAGCCGGGAAAAATCGTGTAGCGCTGCGGCAACTGATGCGGCACATACTCGAACTCGACGCGAGGGCAGTCAATGCCCGGGATGCCATTGTAACTAAGCAGCTTGTGCGCGATATTGAGCAATTTGGCGCTGCGAGCTACGCGGTGTTTCAAGGCTCTATACACACCAGGGTGAGTCATCATATGGCAAAACGGGCATGCACTTCACGAGTGTTTATTTCTCATCCCGACGATCGTCTGCCACTCTTTCCACAGGAGATCACGAACTTCGGTCCCTATTGTAGCGCCCTGCGCTGCCAAATGTTTGGTCGTAAACCAACTGATGAAGATGTTGACGAAGCGATGAACTATTTTATTGAGAGGCTGAACAAGCTATAGTGTTCACACGAGTATTGACTTTTTCTACATTTTATGATACAATGTAGACAATTACCCTACAACTATGAATATTCGTGAGCCGCAACCAGAACACAAAGAACAAGAAGTGCCGCCTGGCACGTCATTTCATTTTGTGTACTGTGAGCATACGCCCGATATGGCCGTTGAAATAGCAAAAAGCCTACGGGGTTGTGAGGTTGTTGCACTCGAGGCAATCGGTGTATCAGAGGGAGATGTCGCGAAGCATGAAGCGCTTCTGCAATCTGTCATATGTGGCGATATACCCATTGCACAACTTGATGGTATTTGTAGTGATGTTGTGTATAAATTGGTAAATGAGCTACAGAGACAGGGTACAGTAAAGGCAATAAGGCTTATTGATGCGCGCAAGGAACAAAAAGATATCTATGATACTCACAGAGAGGATCTATACGACGAAAATATCTCCTCTATGGCTCGCAGCGGAGATCATCGACGGTTCTTTAGGTCGGTGATAGATTACGCAATGTACTCTGGTTTGAGTGATAGGCGCAGAGAGGATTTGTGCGCATATCAACTCTTAGCTCTCGCCGGGGAGTATCCGGGCAAGCGAATTGGTGTAGTCCAGGGCGCCGCACATACCGGCACGCAACATGTGATTGATCGTATGGGGATAGAGAATAGTCGAGTATTTGTTGTTGATGAACTAAAATCAGCTAGAGGTGTCATTTTCTCGCCGCACGATACGTTAACTCGTCAGGTTGCCTATGGCGCAAAGAAGCTTGATCGGCGGATGGTCCTTCGAGCCATTGCTGATACGCTAGAATGTGAAGGACTAGTTGATCCATTTGGTGATCCTTATGCTATGACTGATGATCAGATCGGTCAGATTATTGCCAAATGGCAGGCTGCCCAAGACTCCACTGGTACTGTTCGTCGATAATTTCTAATAGTAAGCTGGGCAATGTAGCGTTTACGTTACCCAGATATCTTATCGACGAGTCGTCTTGAATTACTGGAGCAGTTATGCTACAATACAAACACTTCAGAGAGGGAACACGACAGCTACCAAAAACCTCTCACCTCTGAATACATGATTTTGAAATTATTTTATACATATCAATAAGGAGAACAAATAATTTATGGGTCAACGACGACTCACAAAACCCATGGCAGATGATGCCAGCAAGCGCCCTAACCAGGCAAAACCAAAAAGTAACAATACCGTGCTCAACGCCACTACCACCCGCAAGGGTGAGGTATTCCGCGCCCAGCGCCGTACCAGCGAAAATGTGAATATGCAGGCTAGCCAGCATATGATCAATGTGCCGGTAAACAAAAGTGTTTACAACGGCTACAAGGGTCGCCAATTCAGCTTGGCCGATCAGCCCAAGCGACCACGTGCACCACGTCCAACGCTCAAGGTGATTCCTATCGGCGGTGTAGGCGAAATGGGTATCGGCAAAAACATGACGGCCATTGAATACGACAACGACATCATTGTCATCGACATGGGCTTTCTGTTCCCGGGTGCTGACTATCCCGGCATCAACTACATTACGCCAGATATCACGTGGCTCGAAGAAAACAGGCACAAAATTCGTGCTCAGGTGTTTACGCATGGTCATCTCGACCACATTGGTGCCTTTCGTCACCTGGCGGTAAAAATTCCTGCGCCAGTGTATGCTAGCAAATTTACCATCGGAATGTTGCAGCGTCAGATGGACGAAACTGATGGCAGCTATACCCCTGATTACCGCGAAATGAACCCTGAAGCGCACGATAGTGTACAAATTTGTGATTCATTTAGTATCGAGCTAGTACGTGTAAACCACAGTATTCCCGATGCTACAGCAGTCGTGGTGCGCACGCCTGTTGGCAACATTCTCAGTAGTGGCGACTGGCGTATTGAAGAAAACCCTGTTGATGGCAAGAAGTTCGACTTCGAGCGCATCACCGAGATCGCGACGAAAGAAGGTTTTCTGCTTTTCATGAATGAAAGCACCAACTGTGAAAGCGATGGCACGCATACGCATGGTGAGTTTGATATTCAGCACAGCATGGGTGAAGTGATGGAAAAATACCCGAACGGCCGAGTGATCATTAGTAGCTTCTCAAGCCAGCTGCACCGCATGCAAATGATTCTCGAGGAAGCGCAAAAGCACGGTCGTAAAGTAGCTTTTGCAGGCTATAGTATGATCCAAAACCTCGAAGTTGCGCTGCGTACGGGGGCGATCAAGGTGCCCAAAGACACCGTCATGAAGATGGAAGATATCATTAAGCTACCCGACAGCAAGATTACCATTGTTTGTACCGGTAGTCAGGGTGAATTTAGCGCTGTGCTCAACCGTATGGCCACTGGTGCACACAAGTACATCAAGATTAAAAATACTGATGTCGTAGTGCTGAGCAGTAATCCGATCCCGGGCAACGAAAAGTACGTCGTGCGCACGGTCGATGGCCTGATGCGCGAAGGTGGTGAAATCATCCAAAATGGCAAAACACACCTTACTGGCATTGGCCCGCTTCACCTTTCGGGGCACGGGTACTACGAAGATCATATTCGCGTGATCACTGCCGTGAATCCCAAGTACTATCTGCCGAATCACGGCGAGTTCCATATGCTCGTGCACAACGCCGAGCTTGCCGAGAAAGAGTGCGGCATCCCACGCGATAACATCTTTGTTTGTGACGCTGGTGATATTGTTGAATTTGATCACGAAGGCGCGCGCAAGATCGGCCGCGTGCCCGTGGGTGGTATTATGTACGACGACAGCGGGGCGGTGGTGAGTGAGGTAGTGCTCAAAGACCGTATTCATATGAGCCAAGAGGGCATGTTTGTGGTGGTGCTGACAATTGCTCGAGGTAACGGCCGCCTGCTCACCAGCCCTGATATCATTAGCCGTGGGTTTATTTATCTACGTGATAGCGAAGAATTAATGGGTATGATTCGTGCCTACTTGAAGCAAAAAGCCGCCCGTAGTTTCAGTGGTAAGTATGATCTCGATGTCGTCAAAAAAGAGATCAAAGACGAAATAACGCATATTTTGTACGACCAAACCCGCCGTACACCTATTGTGATCCCGGTTATCAACGAAATCGGTGTGTCGATGAAACCACCAACTGGCCGCGCACCACAACCTGCAAAGCAAGGGCAGCCGCAGGCGAGGCGGCCATTTGCACCTACCCCAAATCAGCGTAAATTTCCTCCAAAGCAATATCCAGATACAGAGGCGATAGAGCCCGTCATTCGTCAAGGTGGTCACAGCTACTAGCAGACTATTGCATTTTGTAGTAATTTATGCTACAATTGGAGTATTCAGGTGAACAGATTTAGCTCGCTCAATCTGTTCCGAGAATACGAACAATTGTATCGATTTCCCGAAATCGATACAATACGCTGTACATAACAGATAAAAACAGAGTACAATACATACAAGTTATGGCTAGAAAATCATCAAAACATAGGGGCAAAAAAAATAAAAAGCCTGAAGCACCGCAGCATGCGCTGCCGATTGGGTTTTGGTCGCAAACACTAGCCGTGCTGTTGATTGTATTTGCAATTCTACTTGTGATCTCTTGGTTTGGCGCTAGCGGTCCGGCATTCGATTGGGTCAGGGATGCATCGCTGCGCACTATCGGGTATGCCACCTACATACTGCCGCTCGTTAGTGTATACGTGGCAGTCGCTGTTTTTCGCGTCGAAAACAATAAATTACCTGGCATTATGAAGTTTGCTTCACTCCTGCTCATCGTGTGGTTTGCGGGCCTGTTTGGGCTGATGCGCCAGGATGGTCAGGCAACTACTGGGGGCGTGGTGGGTGATACGGTGAACAGCGGCATGCTTTCACTTGTTAATACGCCAGTTGCCGCCTTTATTTACCTGGTACTCATTCTCATCACAGCGCTGTTTGTTATGCAGAAAGCTGTTGGGGATGTGCTGGCAGCAATTGCACGACTGTTCCGTCGCAGCAGCGAAGATGACGCCAATGTGGCTGTTATGCGCAAAGCTGCTGAAGCTGATGCCAAGACCAACGCACCAATGGCCGATTTCAAGCTCAATGCGGGCGTACCGATGCTTACCCCTGAAGATCAGAAGAAAGCACGGCTTGCAAGTTTGAAGAACAGTGTCAAGCCAGACAAAGAGGCCGAAGAAAAAGCTGCCATGCTAGCAGTCAGTGATCCGAACTGGAAAGCACCGAGCCTGGAACTACTCGAGAAAAAGCAAAGTCCGGCCGATGCCGGTGACATCCAGCAGAATGCGCATATTATTCAGAACACGCTGCGCGAGTTTAGTATTGATGTCGAAATGGAAGGCGCTAACATTGGGCCAAAGGTAACGCAGTACACGCTTAAACCGCCGGCCGGTATAAAACTTAGCCGTATTACCGCACTCGAAACCAACATCGCGCTAAACCTTGCAGCCAGCAGCCTGCGTATGGAAGCGCCAATCCCTGGCCAAAAAGCCGTGGGTATAGAGGTGCCGAACAAAAAGGCTGCCGATGTGCGTATTCGCGGTATTTTGGAAAGTAGTGAATGGGTCAAAGCCGACGAGCCGCTAGCTTTTGCCGTTGGTAAAGATATTTCTGGTGCGCCAGTAGTAGGTGAGCTCAACAAAATGCCCCACCTTTTGATTGCAGGTCAGACGGGTAGCGGTAAATCGGTGATGATCAACACGCTGCTCACCAGCCTGCTGTACCGCAACAGTCCGAGTGATATGAAGCTGATTTTGGTCGATCCAAAGCAGGTGGAAATGGCACCCTACAGCGAAATTCCACACTTGCTGACACCAGTGATTGTGGAGCCAGAAAAAACCATCAGCGCGCTCAAGTGGGCGGTGAACGAGATGGAGCGTCGCTACACACTGCTTGCCGAAGAAAAGGTGCGCGATATCAAAAGCTACAACGACAAGATCAAAAAGCGCGGCGGCCATGTAAGCGTCGAAGACGAAGACGGCAATATGCAAGAAGTTGATGAGGGTACGATGCCGTATGTGGTGATTGTGATTGACGAGCTGGCCGACCTAATGATGGTGGCCGCGCGTGATGTCGAGGCGCTGGTGGTACGTATTGCCCAGAAAGCCCGTGCCGTCGGTATTCATCTGGTGTTGGCAACTCAGCGTCCGAGTGTCGATGTGATCACCGGCCTGATTAAAGCCAATATTCCGGCCCGCATTGCCTTTACGGTGGCGAGCCAAGTCGATAGCCGCACGATTTTAGACCAAATTGGTGCCGAGAAGCTGCTGGGGCAGGGTGACATGCTCATGAAAACCGCCACGATGCCAAAGCCAAAGCGTATTCAGGGTGCATGGGTGATGGACGAAGAGGTCAACAAGGTGACCGATCACTTACGGATGCAGAGTGCACCGCAGTACAATGACGAAATTATTAGTCAGCCTGTGCACCTTAATGGCAAGGGTGGCGTGGTGATGGATTTTGACCACGAAGGCGGAGATGACATGTTCCGTGACGCGGTGGCAGTGGTGATTCAGAGTCGCAAAGCCAGTACGAGCCTGCTGCAACGCAAACTACGCGTCGGTTATGCTCGAGCAGCGCGAATTATCGAAGAAATGGAAGAACAGGGAATCATTGGCCCAGCCGATGGCGCCCGCCCGCGCGACGTGCTTATTAGTAGTATGGCCGACCTAGATGCCACCAGCAGCATAGAAGACGATACGCTGTAGCTAGGCCGCGACGTATTCGCCGAGAAGAGTGACCTGATGGTCGCTTTTTTCGATGGCAGCAACGAGACTACGTAGGGTATTGCCGGCAGCATCGACGACTATGAAAAATTTATACTCAAACGGCTTGCCAGGAATAGGCTGGGACTGAAGCTTGACGAGGTTGATGCCGGCATTGGCAAACACAGCAAGTACTTCGGCGAGCGCACCTGGCTTGTGGCTGGTGGTAATGACGAGCGAAGCACGGTTGGCCATAGGGTCGGTCGCGCGGTCTTCGAGAATAAGAAACCGCGTGATATTTGTTGGGTCATCTTGAACACCCGCCCTCAGAATAGTCATTCCGTGCAGGTGAGCAGCTTGCTCACTCGCGATAGCAGCCGCATGAGGTGAATCAAGCGATTTGACGTACTCAACAGCTGCGGCGGTGTCAAAATACTCGACCATTTCGGCCATAGGCAGAAGAGTACGAACCGTGTCGTGGCATTGGCTAAGTGCCATAATTTGCGAGTAGATCTCGGTGATGTCGCCAAGTTTCGCACCTGGCCTAGCAATCAGGTTGTGGGTAATGGGCAGTTTGACCTCGCCAATAATTGGCGCGCTGCAGCGCTCGACAAGCTGATAGACATCGTTGATCGACCCATAGAGTGTGTTTTCAACCGCGGCCACGACAGCATCGATATCACCGGCTTCGTAGGCGTCGAAAAGGTTAGCAAACGACGTAAAATAGGCAATCTCAGCAGTATCGCCATACCACTGCTTGGCGACGTGTTCATGAAATGAGCCGGCTTGGCCTTGGATCCCTACGAGCATGCGTCCTATTGTACCACTAGACATACAGATTGAAATAGCGTATAATTACATCTGTTATCAACCTGAGGTTAGTTGCAACAGACTAACTATCCGTAAATGGATGCCAAAGGAGGTTCCATCTATGAAAGAATATGAACTAACCGTTCTTATTCACCCAGATCTCGAAGTAGATCTGGAAGCACCACTCGACAAAGTGCGAAAACTTGTCAAAAGCAACGGTGGTGAGATCGTCAAAGAAGACAACTGGGGTAAGAAGCGCCTAGCGTATCGCATCAAAGGCGAAGATTTTGCCGTGTATGTATACATGGATGTTAAGCTGCCAGCTGATGCTCCGCTAAAAATCAGCAACACACTTAACATCACCGACGAAGTACTGCGCTACCTGCTTGTGACTGTCGACGAAAAGGGTCGCAAGGCACTGGCTGAAGCCAAAGAGCGTCGAGCAAACAGCGACGAAGACGAAGATAGCGAAGAATAGTAACGGGTAGGCAAGGAGAAGTAGGGATATGGCAAAAGGTTTTAATAAAGTAATCCTGATGGGTAATCTGACGCGCGATGTTGAAATGCGTACGACGCCGAGTGGCCAATCTGTCGCCAACTTCAGCCTCGCTGTCAGTCGCAGTTGGAAAGGCCAAGACGGCCAGACACAGGAGCAAACCAGCTTCATTAACTGTGTTGCCTGGGGTAAGGCCGGCGAAATCATCGCACAGTACGTGAAAAAGGGCGATGCGCTGCTTGTCAGCGGACGACTCGATCAGCGTAGCTACGACGACAAAGATGGCAACAAACGCCAGGCTGTCGAAGTAAATGTGGAAGACTTCAACTTTGTCGGTGGTCGCGGCGGCGGTAGCAGCAGTGGCGAGAATGATTTTAGCCAATCTGCACCAAAAAGCGCGAGTAAAAGCAAAGATGTTGTGATCGAAGATATCGATGACAAGCCGATTGATCTGTCAGAGATTCCCTTCTAGAAGGAAATAGTATGTTAAACACTTTACGAATGAAAACATTAGAAGCCCTTCATGCCATTGATGAGCCTGTAGGTGTTTCTTGGCTAACTGCAATGTCGCTACAGCTTGATGGAGACCCGAGCTATGAGCCAATTCAAGAGCAAGGAACTGAGTGCGCATGCTGCAATTGGTATGGGGTATTCCCGGTTTCCACTGCAGAGCTGTTAGGCAAAAAAGGGGCTGCGCTCGCGCTAGGCGACGTATTTAGTGTTGAACTAAATATCGCCGCAAGCTCGCCGGCTGATGTGGCGGCCGACGTAGAGCGGTACTGCGAACCGGTATCGGACGAAGAATTTGAAGCAATGATTAATGGAGAATAGAATATGAAACGATTTAAGAAAGATGCACCAGTCTATTTTGACTACAAGGACGCCAAAACATTGATGCGTTACATCAATATGTATGGTCAAATCGAACCAATCAGCAAAACGGGCCTTAGCGCCAAGCAGCAGCGCCAACTGGCAGTTGCTATTAAGCGCGCTCGCCATCTCGCGCTGATGCCATTTGTTGCTCAGGGGTAGGGCGTGTACCAACCAACTGATCTCAAAAAAGGTGTTGTGTGCCAGATTGATGGCAAGCCTTACCGGGTAATTGAATATGGCCAAAAAGTCATGGGCCGCGGTGGCAGTATTGTCAATGTGAAGCTGAAAAATCTGCTCGACGGCAGTGTGCTGCCAAAAACGTTTAAGGGCCAGGATAAGATTGAGCCAGCCGAGGTGCGCACCAAGCAAGTGCAGTATCTCTATAACGATGGCGCTACCTACTTCTTTATGGACCCAGAAAGCTTTGAGCAGCACGAACTGCCTGCCGAGCTGATGGATGATGCCAAAGGCTACCTAAAAGAAGGCGATATGCTCAGCCTGCAGTTTTTCGGGGAACGAGTCATCAACGTCGAGCTACCGAAAAACCTATATCTTACGGTCACCTACACCGAAGATGTGGTGAAAGGTGATACCACCAGCAGTGTGCTGAAAGACGCGACGCTTGAAACCGGCATTACCGTGAAAGTACCGGCATTTATTAAAGTGGGTGATATCATCAGCGTCGATACGACGACAGGTGAATACCGTGAGCGAAAGAAATAATATGTCGATTGAATCGAAGACATATACTGCGCTCGTGCTCGATGAAGGCAGCAGCTGGGAGACGCGTAGTCCTCTCCATCTCACAGTGACTCCTCCTTGTATGATGAGTGAAGCTCAAGCTCACGAGTTTGGGTCACTCCTTCGTGTTGATTTGCATCGATTTGGCGCAGTTGACCTGATCGGTGAAGGTGAAGACTGGTTTGGGCCGGCGCATACTGAGCGTGTGCGACGAATGGCGCGGACAGCCGAACTACTATTGCTGCATCAACTGGCGATGGACGCATTAGAAGAGATTGTTCCCACTGTTGATACTACCTATGCATATGATAAGTATCAGCCTCATGTGACACTAAAAAATGGCAGCGGATCCTTTGCTAGGGGTGAACATCGCTCTATCAATGAACTAAAAATACTGCGCAAAGACCCGGGCAGTGGACTCTATACTGTTAGCACTACCATACCACTGGTCGAATAAACGTAAGCATAAGTGCTAAAATAGTAGCATGCACCCCCATGTGCGCAAGGTGAAGCGGCTGGCAGTGATACAGGCGGCGATTTTGCTGCTTGTTCTTTGCGTACAGCTACTGTACCCGTATGAATCAGCCGTGCCGCTTGCAAAAGTGGGCGGTGAATGGGTAGCACTGCATAAGCAAAACGATCTGTCGAGCCAGTTCCAGCAGCAGTTCGAACGCACCAATGTGGAACTAAAAACCGGCAGTAGAGCGATCGTGACGCCACTTACCAAACTAGGTGCGTCGGTGAATGCCGAGCGCATGAGTGAGCAGCTGGTCGCGTACCCTTTGTGGCAGCGCTTTATTCCATTTTCACTATTATTCAAATGGCCGCAGGTGAGTACGCTCGATGTGAGTTTTGATGGTCAGCAAGTAACAAAAGTAACAACTGATGTTGCTGCGCAGTTATCGAGCGAACCCGTCGATGCAACGCTAGCAATCAAGAACGGGCAGCTAGAGGTTACGCCAGCGCAAAACGGCTACCATGTGTCGGCCAGTGAGGTGCGCAATGCCCTGATAGCTGGTAGCTATAGTAGTGAAAAAACTACCATTGCTGTGCCTTCAAAGCCACTCATTCCCCAGCGGCCCGACAAAGCAATCGCTAGTGCCACCTTGCAGGCCAAAACAGTTCTGGCTAAGCCCATTACTATTACTGTGGAAGGCAAAGGAACCTATACCCCTGACCCACCCACAAAGGCAGGCTGGCTGCAGATTGACACTCAACCGACATCGGCAGCGCTTGTTGCGAACAAAGAATCGATCAAACAGTACATCGAAGCCATAAATGACAAGCTGAAAGTTGCGCCAGTGTCGACCACAGTGGCGGTGGTTGATGGGAACGAAACCGCTCGCACGGCTGGTACCCCTGGGCAGTCGCTCGACGTCGATGCGGTTGCAGCGGAACTTGAAGCGGCGCTGCTTTCCGACACGCCGATTAGCCTTACCGTGCAGCTGCAGCCAGTTGCACCTGGGGTAGCCTATAACCGCAGCTACAGCCACAGTGAGGCTGGGCTACGCGCCTATGTAGCCTATGCTACCAGCACGCAAAATGTGCGGATTGCCGTGCAACAGCTCGGCGGGCAGGGCTGGAGTGCCAGCGGCAGGGCCGACGAAAGTATCCCCAGTGCCAGCACGTACAAGCTATTTGTCGCCAAGCGCTTGTTCCAGGCTATGGACGACGGTACGGTGCACTGGGATGACCCAATGCTCGATACGACGGTTAGCGGCTGTTTCGACCGTATGACGATTGCCAGTACTAACCCGTGTGCTGTGGAGTGGCTCAGCCAGTTCGGACGCGATGCCATGAATAACTATGTCTATTCGCTTGGGTTTAGTAGCGGTACGACCTTTACGCACCCCGAAGCGGTACATACCACAGCGGCCGACCTGACAAAGTTTATGATTGGTCTGGAAAATGGCAGTTTGGTAGGCGGTGCGTACCGTGACCACCTGTTGCACTCACTCAGCACACACACCTACCGCTATGGTATTCCAACAGGAGTCAAGGGCACGGTGTACGACAAAGTAGGATTTTTGTGGGACTACGTGCATGACACGGCGATCGTGTATGGGCCAAAGGGTAGTTATGTTTTGACGATCATGACTAAAGGCTATTCCTATGCCTATATTGCCAATGTGGCGCGCCAGATTGAGCAGATTATGTATCCCTGATACCATAAGGGTATGAAGATTCGACTTGATCAAGCGGTTGTGAAAGCCGGGCTGGCGCCTACGCGCTCGCAGGCCGAGAGCTGGATACGCCTTGGTAAGGTGTCAGTGCAGGGTAAACTGGTCAGTAAACCGGGGTATTTTGTCGACGAGAATGACGAATTAGAACTGACAGCGAGCGAACGCTATGTCAGCCGGGCCGGGCTAAAGCTTGCATCGGTGGCTGACATGTTTACGGTATCATTTGCAGGTAAAGTAGTGCTCGACGTCGGTAGTAGCACCGGTGGATTTACCGATTATGCTCTGCAACACGGCGCAAAAAAGGTGATTGCTGTCGATGTCGGTACCGATCAGCTGCACCCGAGTCTGCGCGGCGATGCGCGCATAGAACTACACGAAAAAACCGATATTCGCAGTTTTCGGCCACTACTGACCCCCGACATTGTAGTGATAGACGTCAGTTTTGTAAGCTTGCGTGATATTTTGCCCTATATTGCCACCCTATGCTGCCCAACTACCACGGTACTAGCGATGGTGAAGCCGCAGTTTGAGGCAACTAAAGCCCAAGTAGGCACGAGCGGGGTGATTAAAAATGACCGTGTGCGTCGTGACATACTAAAAAGTTTCGAACAATGGGTGAAGAATTATTATATTATTGTTGATAAAGCAGACAGTGATGTGAAGGGTAGCAAAGGCAATCACGAGCGATTTTTTGTGCTACAGACTTTAAAACATAAGTAGTATAGAATACTATTTACATTTAATCTACAATATGCTAATATAGCCAAAGCATCTACCCTGCCGACACGTGGGGTGGGGTGAGTGCCTGATCGGGCTGTCGCAGTAATTGCGCTTGCCTGGATGACAGGCGCATTTGACAATCTGATCATCTCACGTTCAATCCCTGGAAGGGGTGTGAAGCATGAGTGCAACAACGCATCGTGCGCCCAAGTGGCGTGTGAACGTAGGGCGCTGGCTGGCGATCTTGGTGATCGCCGTGATCGGCGTGAGCCTCAGTCCTCGCATGGCCTACGCATGGTCGACGTCTCAGTCGGCTACGGCTGTCTGTAGCAACTCAGGCGTGCAGGTGAACGCTACGTTCACCAACACTGAGCCGGCTAGTTCTGGCCTCGACATGGTGGTCACTGCAACGGTGGCCAGCAAGTCGGGTGGAACCAAGACCGTCAAGGTGGGTGCCACCGAGCAGTTCACTATCGACCTCGGTGTCTACACCACGGCCGGCGGTACGGTCACGTTCGCCCTGAAGTGGGCGAACCAGGCCGGTACCGACACGCGGACTGTGACCTTCGGGGCGTTGAACTGTGTGCCGGCCAACCCTGGCCCGCGCACGGTCACGACCGACTGGGTCGATGGGGCCAAGAGCTGCGCAACCGCAACGGTTGTCCAGACTCGTACTGTTACCACTATCCCACAGGTGTGGGGCGACTCGGTGGGTCAGTACGTCGATGCTCCTGAGTCCGAGTGGACCACGAAGACCGAGTCGCGTAACCGCGACATGACGGCGGACGAGAAGTCCCAGTGTGCCGGTCCACAGCCGCCGCCCGACGTTTCGTTTGGTGACTGGACTGATGGGGCTAAGAGCTGTCCGACCGGAACGGTCGAGCAGACGCGGACCGTCACCAGCACGCCCAAGATGCTCAACGCTCTTGGAACGGCCTGGGTGCTTGATCCGGCTCACGCTGTGACGACCACTGAGACCCAGACCCGTGCCATGACCGATGCCGAGAAGGCGTCATGTCCGGTCGCTACCGTCAAGCTGTGCGGCTCGTTCGTCGGCTACCCGGCTGGCAGTGAGTGGTATGCGATCGCCGTGTACCAGGGCGAAGAGTTCCTTACCTTCGGGTGGAACCCCGTCGCTGATGGTATCAGTCTTGAGCTGCCCTCGCAGGGACTCTACGGAGTGACGCTGGTCGTTCGCGGCCCTGATGGCACCGAGTTGAGTCGGACCGAGTATGGCCCGGACAACCCGCTGCCTTCGGAGTGCGTGGTCTACACGTTCACGCCCGAGAAGGTGGCCATTCCCACGCAGCCCGCGTCGACTGACCGGTGCAACCCGGCCGGTGGTGCGGTTGTCCCGCCCGTTTGGGACGCTACCACCGACACCGACAAGTACACTTGGTCAGTGAACGACAAGGGTCAGAAGGTAGCGACGCTCCGTGACACTGTTCGGACCACTTGGTCTGACGGCACCACGGCGCCGAAGGTCTTCACGCTGCCAGCTGACAACGGTGTGGTGTGCCAGGTTCCCAACAAGGACTTGGCGCCCCTGATCGTCACCAAGACGTGCGGCGGAGTGGTGAAGGTCGCTAACCCAGCGGCTAACCCTTCGGTGCTGGTGCTCTGGGGTGACGACCTTGTGAACACCGAGAACATCTCGGGTCAGTTCACGGTCGCGCCTGGCGCCACCGAGCAGTTCACCACGACCTATGCGATGGTGGATCTGTCGTTTGGTCCTACGGTTGCGGGCTTCGAGCCCTACCTGCAGGCCAACTTTGCGACCGATCAGTCGGAGTGCCCGGTGACCCCGCCGATGCCGCCTAACCCCGGTCCTAAGACCGTGCTGGTCAGCAGTGATGTTGCTAATTCGGTGTCCTGCACCGAAGGTACGAAGCTGGTTGAGACCAGCACGTATTCTGTCCCCCAGGTTCTGGCGGACAGCAAGTACACAAATGACCCCAACCGGGCTCATTGGATACTGGTCGGCGAGCCGACCGTGAAGAGCGTCAAGCTCGACGCGGCTGAACTGGCTACGTGCCAGCAGCTGCCCAACACGGGTAGCGATATCAGTTTGCCGCTGTGGATCAGTCTGGGGCTCATGGCCCTTGGTGCTGGTCTGCTGCTGGCGAACCGGCGCCTCCGCCGCGTCGAGGGATAGCCGAACGGCTCGCTTGTAGTCCTTAGGACTGTGAGCGAGCCCATATAACCTGGCGCCTTGTTCTCTGTAGCAATACAGAGGATGAGGCGGCCAGGCTTTTTTTATGTGAAGTTATTTGCTCACATTGAAGCGAAATTCAACGACATCGTTTGGCTGCATCACGTAGTCGCGCCCCACGGTCGCAACTTTGCCGGCAGCCTTAGCCGCTGCTTCAGAGCCGGCGGCAACAAGGTCGAAATAGTCGACAACTTGTGCGGCTATGAAGCCTTTTTCAAAATCAGTGTGGATAACACCTGCGGCCTGTGGTGCGGTCGCGCCTTGCCTGATCGTCCAAGCGCGCACTTCTTTGGGGCCGGCTGTCAGGTAACTCTGTAGTCCCAATATATCGTAGGCGGCATGAATCATTTGCACCAGGCCTGCTTCGGGAATATCGTAGGCAGCGAGCAATTCTGCTGCGTCAGCTGGATTGAGTCCTTTTATTTCATCTTCAAGCTTGGCGCAGATAAACAGTGCATGACTCTGCTGGGCGAGTGCCCGTAGCTCGCGCTTTTTTGCCTCATCGACTAGTGTTTCTTCGTTGACGTTGAACACATAAATCACTGGTTTTGCTGTCAGCAGGTGCAGATCGCGAATGATTTCTGGATCGAGATCACTTTGCTGATTGAGTAGCTTGCCCGACTCAAGGAGCTGCTTGAGTGATGTTAGGTAAGCGACAGTTTCTTTTGCCTTGGGGTCGCTTTTTGCTTCTTTTGTAAGCCGCACCAGTCGGGTGTCGATGGTTTGAATATCGGCGAGCGCTAGCTCGGTATTGATGGTTTCGATATCACGCTGCGGATTGACGCTATCTTCCACATGTAAAATGTCAGTATTTTCAAATGCTCGCACAATATGGACGATGGCGTCGCACTGGCGGATATTGGCCAGGAACTTGTTGCCAAGGCCCTCGCCCTTGCTGGCACCAGCGACGAGCCCGGCGATGTCAACGAAGGTGACGGTAGCGGGGATGACTCGCTCGGCATTGTACATGCGTGCGAGCATACCAAGGCGCTTGTCGGGCACAGGTACCACGCCTGTATTCGGATCGATTGTGGCGAATGGATAATTCGCCGCCAAAATATCATTGTTAGTGAGGGCATTGAATAGTGTTGACTTGCCAACATTGGGCAGGCCCACGATACCAATAGATAAGCTCATAGCAGATTATTATAACAGTGGTGACGAGATATTGCTATGGAATTAGTGAAACAGGAGGGAGACTTACTCAGTAATTCGCTTATGGTATATAATGCAGGGTATGAAACGCGTTCACGGTCGTAAGTGGTGGGTAGTGGTCTTTGTTGTGCTGACGACGGGTATTGGGGTGACGGTATTTCAGCATCACGTGCAGGCGATATCGAACAACGGCCCCGACAAAGCTGAGTTTGGTGGTGCTAATGTATCGTACTATCTAGCAAATACTGACGATGTGAGCGGTGCTAAGAGCACTGGTATCCCAATCTACCTCGACACCGCACCGGGCAGTAATGTGCGTGTTACGTTTTGGTGTGATGACCGTCCTCGTGGCATCCAAGTCGACTCACCAGTAGCGGGTGCTTCGTCGCCGTGGACTATGTGCGACAATAATAGCGGTTCGACAGCCGGTAGTTTCTGGGTACCTGCAAGTGAATTTCATTACAACGCTGACAGCAAGAAATACAAAGCACTTGTAAAGTTCTCGCTTATCTCCGATTCCAATCGCCGTGGCTTTCGCCTAGGGCTGCCAGATGGGGGTCTCATTGGATATTCAAGTGCTGACAACGATGAGCGATTTGCCATTCTTAACCAAGATCGATGCCGTCAGGCAAATGACGATGGCTGCGGCAACTTTTTTACTTACAGCCTACCGTTTGCAGCGCCATGTACAGCCGACACTGGGACGGCGAGTATTATTGTATATGACCCAGATAATGACGCTAGTAGTAGTGATGGTGCCGCACAGTATAGTCGTACTATGTCTGCGTATGTCGAGGATATCGATACGGGTATTCGTCAGAACTTTAGTACGCCGTCATCGGGCAACGGCATGACGGACACGTTTGTTTTTACTCATACCAAAGGCCACCGATACAATTTTGTACTCACCGATGTGTATACTAACAATGTTATTCAGTTCAAGCTGCCTTACGATAGTATTAACGCTGCCAGCCGCTGTGGGATTAACAACTTGTTGCCGAGTACAAAAATTAAGGGTGTTTCTATGACAACACTGAGTTTGGGTGAATCAGTAGTGCCAACCGAGATTGTGCATAATTCTGGTGAAAAAGCTGACTATAGCTCAAGGTACGGCGCCTACCAGTTTGTAATACCAAGGGGGAAAAGCTTTCCTCTGGCGGGTGTGTTCAATCAGTCGATTGATGGTTATGCCTTTGCGCTTGCTAGTTACGCCGATGCCGGTGAGGCGTGCAACGATTGGTTAAGGACACTCCCAGGAGCTGCGGGTAATATTGTGTGTCAGTCACGGACAGCAAACGGTAGTTTGATATTTGACAGAGGCGATACGTCAATTACCGACGCCATACCTATACGCGCTGACGACTATTCCCTTGGCGATATAGTGTGTCGTATGCTGGCTGTTCGTTCGTTTGATTTTCCTAACATGTCGACGGCCTGGCGCCGGGTATCATACCCAGCTTGCGTAAAGATTGCCAAGAGGCCAACTGTTCAAATATGGGGTAATGATACGAGAGTTGGGAGTGCCACCAGCACTAGTGCCAATATCGCTAGCAGTATAGTAGGCGGCATGATGTTGTCGGGAGATGGAGCTACGGGTTCTTGGGGTGAATATGGGGTCATAGCACCGGACTCAATCAACGGATTTTCTTCGGGATCGGGATTTAACCGACTGGGTCTGCCGGGCGCGCAGAGTGCCTGGAGTAAACTGACGTTTTCAAATACTGCGCCAACACTGGGTCAGTTTGGTGCACCGTTGTTTGTTGGGGGTCTCCCCGATATGGAGCAATACTTTGGTTCGAAGCCCTCCGCAGATACAACGGTATACAGCGGTAATCACATAATTAGTGCCTATAGTCCCGGTGTCCACTACGTTAAGGGCACAGTTATTATTGACCGAGATATAGTTCATCCCAATCCTACACTACTCGATGAAACGACTATTTCTCAAATGGTAATTATTGCCACTGGCAACATTATTATCCGTGACACCGTGCAAACAGTTAACGCGTGGCTCGTGGCATCTGCTGGCTATGTTAGCACATGTGACGAACACTTATCTGATCAACTAACGACTAATATATGCGGGCGTCCACTTATAGTAACGGGCCCGATTGTTGCTAAACAATTATTTTTGCGGCGGACTGCAGGAAACGCCCGCAACCCTGCCGAAGTCATCGATCTCCGGAGCGATGCCTTTCTATGGGCCCATCGAGTTTCAGTCAGCAATGGTAAGTGGGTCACACGGTCACTAAGAGAACTGTCACCACGGTATTAGGGTGGTGCAAGCTTAATACGGCTGTTATACTAAATACATATGTAAGCACAAGTAGTTTGGGAGGAAAGTCTATGCCTTATCGTATATCAGCCGGTTTTAGCAAAGTAGCCTTTGTGCTCATTCTTTGCTGTGTCTTTGTCGGTGGAGCTGTTGGCAGCGTGCTGCTCGGTTATGGCTATATCGGCATCAAGCAACCTTCGCAACAGGTGAGGTTAGTTGCAGACGTATGCGATAAGAAGATTGTCGATCAATACAATGCTGCTTTCGATGATATCAGTAAGCAGCCTGCCAGGTTGTCCCAGCTCGAGAAGACAATTGTATCGCGTAGTGGCTACAGGGATGACTCGACCTGTCTCTATATACTGACACAGAAAAGCTTAGTTGACGGTAATACCGTCATCGCCACTAGTTATCTTAGTTCACTGAAGTCTAATGTCGATAAGGGTGTATATGTTAATACTAATCTGCGGGGCGTGAGCAGCGTGGAACAACTCGAAATTTCCATTAAGACCTATCAGACAAGCACTGCCAATCCGCCGAAAGGTGAAGGATAACGATTTCCATGAGTCGATCCCACTTAATCGTGACACTACTTGTACTTATGTTACTTAGTGTAGCCGGTGCGATTATACCGTCGGTAGAGGTCTTCGCCGATAATCGTGTGCCATATAACACTGCTGAACAAAATGCCTATAACCTATGCTATTGGGGGGAGGGCACCGCATTCGGTGCACGTGGTGCAATATGGTTCACAAACAGCGCGAGCTATTATAACGATACAGTGAACGTTTCGAGTGATGCACAAACAGTAGATGTTTCAATTAGGGGATCGGTCTATGGTTGTAAATATGGTAGTCCCGGTGATGTAAAGGCAGTCGATGTGAGAACGGATGCTCCTAACGCGACGCTTCTTTCAAACCTCAGTAGTACGACGCTGTCTCGTGGTACTTTGCCAAGTCCGGCTGCGAGCAACTGGTCAACAAAGGGGGGTGAGATTACAGCTACACTCAATATTAGTTCCGTCCCGCTTAATACTACTAGCAGTCCAGTAACAACTACCCTCCAAGTAGGTATTTACCGCTGCTTCTCCCAGAATGGCACAAAAGGTGCCTGCTATACAGAGGTTGTCAATGTATATGTCACCCGTGCCGGTCGAGCAAATTCCTGGACATCATCGGCTGCAACGCAGGTCTTTTATACTCGCAGCGATGGTTCGACAGGTAGTGGCAGTCTAATCGATGCCTTTCCGGGCGATAAATTAGAGTGGAGCCATAGTATGACAATTAGTAACTTTACATCGGGAGCGTCCGCTCAAAATATGTGGGACGCCTCGCAGCGTACAGGTAGTTGGAGTGGCTCGATAGGGGTTGACCAACCCAAGGCCTTCAATAGTAATACATCTTGGAGTATCACCGACCCATTCGGGCTTTATACAGTGACAGCTGCCGATATAGGAAAAAACTTGTGTCAACGGCTGGTATGGCAGCCATTTTCGTACAATGACAGCAGTTTGCATGCCACGAGCGACGTGTGTGCCCGAATCCACTCCGACTACAACTACGAGCCGTATTCTAGCCTACTCGACGCTTCAAAGCGCAGTACGATCTCGGTTGGTGACACTGTCGCAACTACTGACATGGTGTATCGCAACGGCAATACACCCGAAACCGCCACAGAGTGGACGGTCTATGAGTTTGTGATAGGCAAGAATGATCCTTTGCCGAATTTTGCGGTGCATTTCAACAAAATTGGTGCGCACGGCAGTTTTGCTCAAGTGAGCTATGGCGGTACCCAGACGGTATGCGACTGGCTCTCTACCACCTACACACAGGTCAAATCAACGAACTGTAAGCTGTCTAAATTAAAAAATGGCAGCAACGCACAGGGAACAGAAATCATTACGTCGGACAAAACAATCGATACAGAAGCTATCGCCACAAGTGCCAATGTGATTGGCGAGAAGATTTGTCGTGTTGTTGCTGTCCGGCATTTTGATTACACTACGAGTGCAGCAAGTGATACTACTAGGCGTATTGCCGATCCGGCCTGTGTGCTTATAGGGCAAAAGCCGCTAGTCCAGGTGTGGGGTAATGATCTGAGAGTCGGTTCAAGTACTACAGTTGCCACCAACCTGTTGTCTCGCGTAGAGTCTGGTCTTCTGACAGTGAATAGTGGCGGAGCGGTAAGAACATTTGGCTCTTGGGGCGAATACTCAGTTCTCGCACCCAGTGTGGTTGCTAGTGTTGCATCGGGTTCTGGTCTCAATGCGGCTGGAGCAACTAGCACGGCCGCTTCATGGAGTCGGCTAACATTCGCCAACAATACAGCTGCGCTCGGTAATTTCGGTTCTGGTGCACAAATCGGTACTGTCCCCGACATCAAAGCTTACTTTACGAAGCCGACCATACCTAGCGGTGTCACTAGGCGAGATGTTGGTGATGTTACACTAACATCGGCAGACTATGTGGCAAACCAGGTGGTGTATTCAAGTGGTGTTGTCACGATTGCTTCGTCACTCAATGCTCCAAACGGCGTTCTGACAGGGACTGATAAGAATATCGAACAGTTTGTGATTATTGCAAATGCAATCCGTATCTCCCAGAACGTTAGAAATATAGACGCTTGGCTTGTTGCTCCGGGTGGGGTAATTGATACTTGCTATGAACACAGCGAACCTCTGACGGCGAATGATTGCAAGCAAGATTTACGCGTAACTGGTCCGATAGTCGCGGGTAGCCTACTGCTAAAACGAACTTTCAGTAGCGCTGGCGCGCCAGCCGAAGTACTCGACATGAGAGCCGATACCTATATATGGTCGCACCGTGTTTCGGCCACGAACGGCGTGTGGAAGACGAAAAGTATCACTGAGCTCCCACCGCGATACTAATGCCATAGGAGTAAAAACACTTGCCAATATACATATCGCTTATGTATACTAAAGAGTAATATGAGTATGCTAAAAGGGATGGGCGATTTCTTTGCACTGGATATTGGCACTAACGCCATTCGTGTCGTGCAACTAAAGAAGGCTGCAAGTGGCTGGGTATTAGATCATTACGGCTATGCACCGGTTGACAGCAGGCTTACTGGCAGTGACTCTGAAGAGGCGCGACGTAAGGTTTCAGAAGTTATCATGACAGCCGTAGGTCAGAGTGGTATTAAAACCAAAAATGTCGTGATCGGCCTTCCGTCAAGCAAAACCTTCACAACAATTATCGACGTACCCATGTCGAGTGAATCAGAACTAAAATCCACGATGAAGTATCAGATTGACCAGTATATTCCAATGGCGGTCGATGAAGCTAAAGTCGACTGGGCACTCCTTGGTGTATCGCTGAGAGCACAAAACCAGCAGGAAGTATTACTTTCAAGCGTATCTAAAACGTATAGTGAGGAGCGGCTCGAAATGGTTGAGGCACTTGGGCTTAATGTTATTGCTGCCGAGCCCGATCCGATTGCCATGGTTCGCGCGCTGACAGTGCAAGGTTCGCAAGGTGCAGTCGTACAGCTGGATATGGGTGAAAACTCGACCGATATCGCTATTGTATATGGCGATGCGCCTCGGCTCATTCGTACCATTCCCACCGGTATTAGTTCATTTGTTAAGGCAACTGTTTCTAACCTGAATGTCCAAGATGATCAGGCTCGACAGTTTATTCTCAAATTCGGCCTTGCCCCCGATCGACTTGAAGGACAGGTGTTACGAGCACTTGAAACTACACTCGATAATTTCGCCGGAGAGATTACCAAATCGATCAAATTTTTTGAAACACGCTATCCGAGTGTTACTACTGAAGGAGTGTTACTGGCTGGTTTTGCGTCAGCTATTCCGCAGTTCGACAGCTACCTGGCTGGAAAGGTCGGCAAGCAAGTGCATGTAGCTAACCCCTGGCAAGGTATTCAAATGACCGAGAATGATCAAAAACAGCTTGGCCCGGTCGCTACCGAGTTTGCCACCGTGATTGGACTTGCCAAAAGGAGTGGTGAGCTATGATCGAAGTAAACCTTATCCCTGATGTAAAGCAAGCTTTTATTCGTGCGCAGAAAATGCGCAATATGGCAATCACGCTGGCGATCGTTATTGGTGTCACTGCCGGTGGAGTTGTAGCGCTCTTGGCACTTTTCCTTGGTGGTCAGGCGATTACTGAGACAGTTGTGCGCGATAATATTAAGAAAGATTTCAAAACTTTTCAATCAATCGATAATATCGAGAATGTACTGACAATCCAAAATCAGCTCTCTAAAATCTCGGACATCCACCAGAATAAATCAATCGATTCGCGCGTCTTTGATCTGCTTGCTGCAATCAATCCACCAGCGCCGAACGACATCAAGATATCAAATATTAAACTCGATCCTGAGACCAAAAATCTCACAATCGAAGGCTCGGCAGTAAACGGCTATCCAGCTACCGAAACATTTCGAAAAACTATCCTCAACACGAAACTAGAGAGTGGTAGTGGCGACGACTTATCGTCGGTGACACTTACCGATAAAGTAATCATGGGCGAAACCAGTTACGGTGAAGGAGCCAACGGAGGAAAGGTCTTGAGATTCTCACTATCATTCACGTATCCTGAAGGGCTTTTCGACAATACGCTTCAGTCGATTAAAGTTGTTACACCGACGAACAAGATCGATGTGACCGATTCACGAACCCGTGTACCAGACTCACTATTTAGCCAACAGGCTAAAGACACAACGGAGGGCAACTAGTATGGCTACACCACAACCCGGCATGAAGAAGCGCCAAATCATCGCTAACTCCAACCGTACGATGTTTATGTGGATTGCCGGCATGTCAGCGGTTCTAGGGGTATGTGCTGTGCTTTCTATTTTTCTCACGCAACATATTGTCTATAAAATGAAAGTCATTAGTAAACTCAACGATACGGCCGCCACTGTAAAATCAAATATCGCCACTGCGGATGAGCTTGTGAAGAATGTTCGGGTGTACGAATCAAACGATGCCCTAAACTCAATTAAGGCACGACCCGAAGACAAAGCACTGCAGGTTGTGCTCGACGCGCTTCCCGCTGACCCGAACGCACTAGCGCTTGGTTCGTCGCTACAACAGAACCTTCTTGCAGGAGCCTCCGGCGTGAATGTAGAATCGATCAATGTTCAAGCAGTTGTCGATGAAGCCGACAGTGGTCAGCTTGGGACGATACCCCTTGTTGTCACTGTTTCAGCTCGCGATGCCAATAGCCTCAAAGATATGCTTACCCGCATGGAAAAATCAATCCGTACGATTGATATTGATACAATGATGCTCGAAAAAACTGACGAGAAGTACACAATGACCCTTAACGCCCATGCGTACTATTTGCCTGGTGTTACTGTCCAGCTTAAAGACCAAATTGTCCCTGTCAGTGATGGGAAAAAGAAAGCGAGTAAATCATGAAAAAAAGTGATATCGCGATGATTATTCTGATCGCGAGTATGACGGCACTCATTGCTTTTTTAATCGGTGATCAAATTCCTGGGCTCAAGCTCGAAGAAAAGGGTGTGAAGGTGCCTGTTGCTTCAAAAGTAAAGTCCGATGTTGTTGCACCGAGCGATAAGGTGTTCAACAAAGACGCCATCAATCCAACGGTTCAAACAGTTATCGGCGGGTCTGGCGCTGCACAGTAGGAACTACTATGGCGCTCATGACCGACGACATCCAACAAAAGCTCATCGCTCTCTTGCAGGAGGAGGGGTTGGTTAGTACTGATGCGCTCACAAAAGCGAGCGAAGAGTCGGCCAAAGCCAACAAACCCTTGCTTAGCGTCCTAACACAGACAGCCGTTATCGATAATGAGCTTCTAACTCACGCTATTGCCCAAGTATCGGGCGTGCCATACGTCAATCTCACGAGTACAATTGTCGATCAAGCGATCTTGTCACTACTACCATCTGATATTGCCGAGCGGTTTATGGCTGTGCCGTTAGCAGAAGTTCAGAATCGACTTGCTGTGGCGATGATCGATGCCAACAATGTCCAAGCGGTGGATTACCTTGCAAATCGTATTCAGCGCCCACTCAAAGTTTTTATGGCATCTGAAGCGGGTGTTCGACACGTGCTTGATCAGTACAAGACTGACCTTTCTAGTGTCGATGTTGCTGCACAGGTATCGCAGAAGGAAGCTGATAGCGAATCAAGTCGTGATATAAAAACAATTGTTCAAGACTCTCCAATCAGCCGAGCGCTGAGTACTATCCTAGAGTATGCTGTTAAAAGTCGTGCCAGCGATATTCATATTGAACCTCTTGAGAAGGCGCTCAAAATCCGCTGTCGGATTGATGGCGTACTACGAGAAGTTATGCAGTTACCAAAAAGTATTGAACCAGCACTGATTAGCCGAATAAAAATTTTATCCAGTTTGAAGATCGACGAGCATCGCGTGCCACAAGATGGTCAGTTTGCCGTTAAGGTGGGGAATAAGGAAGTTGACCTGCGTATCGCGATTAGCCCTGTTGTTTGGGGCGAACAATGCGTCATTCGTTTGCTCGACAAAACTGGTAATAGCTTTGATCTTGAGGAAATGGGCTATGCTGGTCGAGCGCTACGTACGATCCGCAAAGGTCTCAAGCGCCCCAACGGCATGCTGCTGACATCTGGTCCGACCGGTAGCGGTAAATCGACGAGCTTGTATGCGCTTATCAAAGAAATTAAAAACGAGACCATCAACATTGTTACATTGGAAGACCCAGTCGAGTACAAAATGGATGGCGTGAACCAAATCCAGGTCAATGCCGAGGTTGGACTAACATTTGCTTCAGGCCTACGTTCGATCTTGCGCCAAGATCCAAACGTTGTGATGGTAGGTGAGATGCGCGACAGCGAAACTGCCAATCTTGGTGTTCAGGCGGCGCTAACGGGCCACTTGGTTTTTAGCACCCTCCATACCAACAGTGCGGCAGGGGTTTTGCCACGGCTTCTCGACATGGAGATCGAGCCATTTCTGATTGCTAGCACCGTCAATACTATTATTGGACAACGTCTAGTGCGTCGTGTGGGCCCTAAGCGTGATGCGTACTGGTCGAGTCCACTTGAGACTAAAAGTATTATCGATAATGTGGGCCATTTGCTTCCCCGGACCAAAGAAGACATCGCTCGTGTATCGGCTGATCTTGGGTATAAGGACTTGCCACTGGCAGGCCAAACAGCTTATACTTTAGTGAAGGGACATGACACGCCAGCGACTCCGCACGGGTATAGTGGACGCGCCGGCCTGTATGAGGTGATGGATGTGACCGAGGAGATCCAACAGCTCATCGTCGCCCGAGCAACGAGCGCTGAGATTCAACGTAAAGCTGTTGAGCAGGGTATGATTACTATGCGACAAGACGGCTACCTCAAAGCACTACAGGGCATTACAACGCTCGAAGAAGTTAACAGGGTGACATCAGATACGGTCTAAAAGGGAGAGGCAATGCAAAATCAAGAACTACGAATCGAAATACTGCTCGAAGAAGTCGTGAAGAAGCGCGCAAGCGACCTTCATATTCAGGTCGGATTGCCTCCTATGCTGCGCATTGACGGTTCGCTGACGCCAGTTGCTGGTTTTAACCCACTTGATGAGCAGCAGGTTGAAAGTCTTATTTTTGCCATCCTCGACCAAGACCAGCAACAGATTTTGCTCAAAGACAAGGAGTTTGACTTTAGCTTTGCATTTGGTGTACTTGGGCGTTTTCGCGTCAATGCCTTTCATGAGCGTGGCAATTTAGCTGCAGCACTACGCCTTATCCCTAATGAGATCAAATCAGTAACCGAGCTCGGCATGCCACAGGTCGTCCTAACATTCGCTGACTATCCGCGCGGTCTTGTGCTAGTGACCGGACCAACCGGAAGCGGTAAGTCGACGACGCTGGCTGCACTTGTTGACAAGATCAACACTGAAAAATCACAGCACATCATTACCATCGAGGACCCAATCGAATTTACGCATAAATCGAAAAGATCGGTTGTAGTTCAGCGTGAAGTGCATTACGACACTTATTCATTTTCGGCTGCGCTGCGTAGTTCGCTTCGTCAAGATCCTGATGTCGTATTGATCGGTGAGATGCGTGACCTCGAAACAATCAGCGCGGCTATCACCATCGCCGAGACTGGGCATCTCGTGTTTGCTACCCTTCACACCAACAGCGCTGCCCAAAGTATCGATCGTATGATTGACGTATTTCCGCCCCATCAACAGCCTCAGATCCGGTCCCAGCTCGCTAATATATTGATGGCTATTTGTAGTCAGCGTTTGGTGCCAGCTATCGGTGGTGGACGTGTTGTGGCAGCAGAGGTGCTCATCGCTAATCCAGCAGTTCGCAACGTTATCCGCGAAGGCAAGAGCCACCAGCTTGATGCTATTATCCAAACTGGGGCAGATCAAGGCATGCAAACCATGGATCGTACACTTGTAAGTCTTGTGCAAAGTGGCACGGTAACTTACGATCAAGCGCGTGAATTTGCCGTCGACCTAACAGAGTTCGAAAGGCTTATGAGAGGATAGAATGAAGAAATTCAACTACGAAGCTCGTGACAAGGCCAGTAGCAGCGTGGTTAAGTCGATGGTACAGGCCGACAGCGAATCGGCAGCTGCTAAAGTGCTAATTGAACAGGGGCTTATGCCGCTCGACATTAAAGAGATTGACGAGAACGGTTCATTAATCGCCAAACTAACTGGCCGTGTTACAACTAAAGATAAGATTATTTTCTTGCGTCAACTTTCAACTCTGATTGGTGCCGGCTTGCCCCTTGCCCAAAGTATGCATACCGTACTCGAACAAACACAGAACAAGCAAATGCAGCGAGTTGTCGAAGAGGTGATCGCTGATGTCGAGGGTGGTCATACCCTGAGTGACTCATTTGGTAAACACCCAGAGGTCTTCGACAAAATTGTACTCGCGCTGGTATCAGCAGGTGAGGCATCGGGTACGCTTGACGAAGCTTTGAAGCGGATCGCTACCCAAAAGGAAAAAGATGCAGCCATGATGGGCAAAATCCGTGGCGCGATGGTATATCCGGGCATTGTATTACTTGTCATTATTGGAGTTATGACGTTTATGCTTGTTGCTGTAGTACCACAGGTTGCCAAGCTGTATGATGACATGCATAAATCTTTGCCGTTTCTAACAGCGATGATGATTGCGGCGGCAAATTTCATCATCAATTTCTGGTGGTTGACGATCATTGTCATCGGTATCGTCATTTACTTTACAATACAGTACTTCAAGACTGATGCCGGTATTAAATTCAAAGACACTGTAAAGCTTAACATACCATTGTTCAGTGGGATGTTTCGCAAACTCTATATGGCGCGTTTTACGCGGACTGGTCAGACACTACTTTCTACTGGTGTCGGGATGCTCGACATGCTGCGTATCAGCAGTGAAGGTACCAATAACACAATCATTGCGGCTGGTATTATGCGCGCAGCTGAGAAGGTAAAAGGCGGTAAGGCGCTTAGCGTCGCGCTTCAACCAGAAGCCTATATATTACCGATGGTACCACAGATGATCAAGATTGGTGAGCAATCGGGTAAGATCGACGAGATGATGGGCAAGACAGCTCAGGTATTTGAGGATGAGCTCGACGAAGAGATTAAGTCAATTTCAACAGCGATTGAACCCGTCCTAATGGTGGTGCTCGCTGTTTTTGCCGGTGGTATGGTGGGGGCAATTTTGTTCCCAATCTACAGCCTAGTAGGCGGAATCAACTAGAAAAGTCTAGACACGCGATAGCCACGTGCGGTATCATAGTACTCAAGGTAATAAGCTCTAAGAGGGAAGGTGGAAATATTACTACGATGAGCAAGCAAGAACTGAAACAAAAGGGATTTACAATCATCGAGGTAGTGTTGGTGTTGGCGATCGCTGCTCTGATATTTCTGATGGTATTCATCGCATTGCCAGCGTTACATGCTAGCCAGCGCGACACGGCACGCAAGAATGATGTGAGTATTGTGGCATCAGCAATCAACTCGTGGTCAAGCAATAACAGAGGGAAGAGCATTGGTGAGCTGGTAGGTAAGACCCTTCTTGATCAGTATGCGACAAGTAAGTCCGACAATACGACAAGTATTGTTGTAAAAGCGGCAGCAACGGGTGATGTAACGGCAAATGACGCCGAAGTCACCGTATATGTAGGAACAAAATGTGACACCGTAGGAGCGGAGGGTAAGGTAACACTTGCAAAGGGGACCGCGCGTCAAGCGGCTATAGTGACTAAGCTTGAGGGTGGCTCAAACAGCGGATACTGTCTCGAATCATAATAACTCAGTGATTCTTCCACAAAAACCTCCTCCTGATAGGGGGTTTTTGTTATGATAAGGTGTATGGATAAACTTCTTATGATTGGGACGATAGCGTGGCTTGGCGCGCTTATGGGCAGCTTTGCAGGGGCTCAGGTGTGGCGACTGCGCGCCCACCAGCTAGTAGAAGACAAGGCGCATGGCGAGACGATCAGTCAACAAGAACTCCAGAGGCTGAGGCCTCTTACTCGTCGTCCAATAAGCAAAGATCGTTCCAGATGCCTTCATTGTCACCATATCCTGGCATGGTATGATCTAGTGCCGATTGTTAGCTGGTTAAGTCTCGGGGGAAGATGTCGTTACTGTCGTGCTCCTATTGGAAGTGCAGAGATACTGCTGGAAGTTGGATTAGCGGTAACCTTCACTGTCTCGTACTTATTTTGGCCGTATGGGACAGATACCAGCTTTGGAGTGATAAGTCTCGGTTTGTGGCTAGTCGCCTGTGTAGTAATGGCAGTTTTGTTTATGTATGATGCTAAATGGTTCTTACTGCCGTTTTCGGTCAATATCCTATTGATAGCAGTTGCTGTAGTATATTCTACCTACCGGGCGATTGCACTCGGAATCAGTCCCGAGCTGCTCATTTCGCTCGTCATAGCATTGGCGTTAATGGCAGGGCTGTATTTTCTATTTTCATTGTTTGGCTGGGTAGGGCTTGGTGATAGTATTTTAGGCATCGGACTCGCGCTTTTTGTTGGCAAGGGTGAGCTGGCATTTTTGGCCTTGTTTGTTGCAAATTTGCTGGGATGTTTTATGCTCATTCCCTTGGCAGCCGGAGGCAAACTACATCGTCATGCTCATATTCCATTCGGGCCGTTTCTTATTCTCGGTACTAGTATAGCGTTGCTGTGGGGCGATGCGCTTATTAGAACGGTTTTTTCCTGGACTGACACACTTCTCAACACGCTTATGATATAATCGATTACAGATATGGGCATCAGAGTAGCCAAGGGGTTTTCGGTTATTGAGGTGATACTCTTCCTGGGTATTACCGGGCTCGTCATGGCCGTACTACTTGCTGGTGTTAGCACGGCCCTTAACCGAGAGCGTTATCACGATGCTGTCAACTCATTTCAAGACTATCTTCAGGGTCAATACAACCTCGTGGCAAACGTCAATAATTCTCGTGAACCAGACGCAGTATGTAAAGACGGAAAGATTACTGTAGGCGAAACGACAGATACGGGAAGGGGCACGAGTGATTGCACAATTGTGGGTCGGGTTATCTATAGTTCAGCAGATGGCTACAGTGTTAGTTCGGCGCAGGTATACGCCACCGTGGATGCAGCTACACTAAGCGGCGATGATGACGCCCAAGTGTTTCGTGATGCAAAGCTAGTTGTCAGCCCCGAATCTGAACGTTATACGATTGGCTGGTCGACGCAGCTCGTTCCGCAGGGCGGCAGTTCACCTCTGGCCTTTAGCATCTTGATTGCCCGCACGCCAACAAATGGTCAGCTACACACGTATGTACTTGCCGAGGCCGATAAGGTGCCGTCAGATATTGTCGGAACTATTGCAGATAAGCCTGGATTTAGGATATGTGTCAGTAATCCCGGGCTCATGCCCGGAGGTGGTAGGACAGGCGTGACACTTGCTTCAGACGCGGCGAATAGTAGCGGAGTGCTTTTTGCGCCAGAAAGTGAGTGTTAGTGAGACGTGTAAGCTGGAGGGGCGATACGGTTGTTGAGTTAGTACTTGCTTTTGCTATTTTTTCACTTGCTGCCGTTACGACGATCATGATCCTCAATCAGGGTGTTGCGGTATCCCAGCGCAGCCTTGAAAAATCACTGGTACGTCAACAGATCGATGGGCAAGCAGAACTTATTCGTTATCTCCGCGATACAGCTTCTGTACGCTGGACTGACGTAAAAAGTCTTGTGACTGCCGATCCGCTTGGGCTTAATAGTACGGTATGCCCCGAAGTTGACCAGATTAGTACAAGTGGTGCCAACGGATTTGTCATAGTACCTGATGCGACCGATGCGGAGGGTTATGTGATTGTTAAAGCTTCATCGACAAGTTATCAAGCAGCACAGGCCTATGCAAAGATAGACTTTGAAACTAAGAAGTCTGATGGTATGTGGGTGCAGGTAGCCAGAGCGGAAGATGGCGGTACAGGGGTCACTGCCTATGACATATATATTCATGCCTGTTGGGATGCGCCTGGACAGAGTGTGCCGATGACAGTAGGGACAATAGTGAGGCTTTATGATAAAACATAACTCGCGGCGTGGATTTACCCTTGTAGAGCTAACACTTGTAATGGCATTCATGTCTGTTTTGCTGCTTGCCATTCTGTATCTTACTATTCATGCGGGTAAGCTCTACACAAAGGGGGTGACTAACAAGACATTGAATCAGATAACTCGCGATATCACAGACCTCATGAAACGTGACGTTCTCGCATCGGACTCGAAGACTATTAACAACCCGGCACCTTCAGAAATTGGAGACCAACAGACAGGAAGGCTGTGTACTGGTACAGTTTCTTACCTGTGGAACACTGCGGCACTGCTAGATAACACCGTTGCGGCCAAGATAACCTATAATGGCAATCCTGTGACATTCGTGCGTGTTATCGATCCAGGAGCGAGTCTCTGCTTGGGTGACCCCGCTCCTACTGTCATTCCCGACGCCATGAAAGTAACGGAGCTACTAAGTACCAATGGGCGCGACTTTGCTATCTATTCTCTGACAATTGTTACGATTGCGAGTGATGCGTCAGGGAGGGGGCTTTACAGTGTTCATATGGTACTCGGCACCCACGAAAAAGATACCACGCAAGTTGATGCCGATGCGGGCGTACAATGTAAGCCACCAACTGATAGTAGCACTAACTTTGACTATTGTACGGTGGGAGAGTTTACAACAATACTACGAGCTGGGGGAAGAGGTAATTTATGATACACACTACTTATCGCGGTAAAGAACGAGGTGCGACTGCCCTTGTTATTGTCATGTTTGCAGTGCTTTTATTTATCACTGTCACCGTCAGTTTCATGAAGATTATGTCGCTTGAGCAAAGTCGCAGTAACGACAACGAGTTGTCACAGGGAGCCTACGACTCTGCACTTGCAGGTATCGAAGATGGTAAACGGGTACTTGCCGCGTGTGCGGCTGATGCAGCTTCTGATGCCTGTACTGTGCTAGCCGGAGAGCCGACGTGTACAACAGTCAGTGCGGCCAAAATTGTCAAGGCAGAAGCTAACGGAGAAGTCTACCTAAAAACTTCACTAGGTGCAAACGGAACTGATTTCCAACAGTCATATACTTGTGTAAAAATTAGTCGTAACACGCGTGACTATCGTGGGACACTTAAGCTTGATGAATCAAATGTTGTACCACTGACAGTTGCAAGTTCAGATGCATTCGACACGGTTCACTTCTATTGGTATGCAAAAGACCCCGCTAGTCCACTTAAAAAACCCGCGCTGAGTAACGTCGCTTCACCATTACTACCAAAGCTTGTAGATTGGGATAATACTGGCAACGCTGCTAATCCTCCGCTCATGCGTCTCCAGCTCATGCAGTTTAGTAGCACCGGTTTTCGTCAATCCGACTTCGACAATGATGGTGCATCGCATACCCTCTACCTATATCCCAATAGCTCAGGCGTGACCACGCTAAATTTTGCAGCTGATGGCAGACGATCCGGCACGCTCGCACCGTCATTGGTGCGCTGCGCTGCTGATTTTGTCAATGACGGCTATGCATGTGAAGCAAGGATTAAGCTACCCGATCCGATTGGAATGGATGGTGATATGAAGAATCGTCGAGCATACCTTCGTATTACCGCTATCTACAATGCCGCAGACTACAAGATTATACTCGAGAATTCCAGTGGCGGTTCAGTTGATTTCAATGGTGTACAGCCATCGATTGACTCAACCGGAAGAGCAGCAGATGTATTCCGTCGTGTCGATGCCAGGGTAGAACTGGTTGACCCAAATGAAGGACTACTCTATCCGCGTGCGACTGTTGATATCACTCACAACTTCTGCAAAAGCTTCATTGTTGCACTTGACCCCACTGACTACAACGATGGCGGCTGCGACCCAACCAAGCCCTAGTCTTTGCTATGAAATTTCTCGTACACGTCGCGTAGGTGTGCATCGGTAACGTGCGTATACACCTGTGTGGTACTGATGCTGCTATGGCCAAGCATCGACTGGACGCTGCGGATATCGGCACCATTCATCAGTAAATCAGTTGCAAAGCTATGACGCATGGTATGGGGACTGACGTGTTTGGTAATACCAGCAAGCTTAGCATAGCGGCTTATCATGCGCTGCACACTACGCTGCGTTAAGCGACGATAATTACCAGAGGTATCAGCAATACTATTGCGGCTGTAGTTAAGGAAGAGTGGGGCGAGTGAGTCCGCTCGACAAGCCAAATACGTCTCAACATGAGCTGCAGCCGTTTCGCTAATAAAGACTGGGCGATCCTTTTGGCCTTTGCCCCTTACCATAAATTCGCGTCTCTTCGTATTAATATGCCCACGATCGAGGTTGATCAGCTCTGAAACGCGCAGGCCGCTCGAAAACAATAGTTCCATGATTGCCCGGTCACGCAGATGTTGTGGCGCTTCGTCACCCGGTATGGCATCAAGCATGCGCTCGACTTCTTCATAGTGAAGAAACGTTACTTGTTTGCGATGGACTTTTGGTAGCTCGATTTTGTCGGGGCTGAGTGCGGTTATGTCGCGCTTGCCAAGATAAGCGAGAAAACCGCGCAGCGCAATCAGGTGATAACTCTGGGTGATGGTTGCGAGTTCGTCGCCGAATTCACCAACATAGCGGTTGAGCCACAAGCGGTATTTGCGTACCCGTTCGCTGGTAATTTGATCAACCGGTATATCGCCGGCAAATTCGATGAACCGTTCTAAGTAGCGACGGTAGTTTTCGGCAGTTTTTGCCGAGCGACCGCGCTCAACTTCGAGGTGCTCGATAAAATCGATGATAAGTTCCGACATGTACATATTCTTAGCATAGCGTACCAGCTCGCCAAACGATAGCGTGTTGCCGGTTTATTATTGTTGTACGCTTTCTTTTGCTACAATAAGGTAAGTTAAATAAGGAAAAATATGAAGAATACACCAGTTGAAAAAACACTGATCGTTTTTAAACCAGATGCTATCCAGCGGGGGATTGTTGGCGAAATACTGTCACGTTTCGAGCGTGTTGGGCTCAAAATTGTCGCCACCAAAATGATTGCCCCAACCAAAGAGCACTACTATAAGCACTACGAAGAAATCGGCAAAATGATCACCCGGCGCGGCCAAGACAAGTTTGATATTACGCTCGAGATGATGGTGCAAGGACCGGTTATCGCCATGGTGCTCGAAGGAGTAGAAGCAGTAGGGTTAGTGCGCAAGCTAGTCGGTACCACCGAACCAAAGAGTGCATTACCAGGTACGATACGGGGTGATTTCTCGCACATGAGCTTTGGCTACGCCGATAATGAGGGCAAGGGTATCCCAAATCTCATTCATGCTAGCGGCGACCCCGAAGAAGCTCAGCAAGAAATCGACCACTGGTTTTCCGATGACGAGCTCTACGACTATAGCGTGCTCAACGAAAAGTTCACCCGCTGACAGTATATACAGGGGTAGGATGATATAATAGGAATGTCCGCCTCGGTAGCTCAATTGGGGAGCCTTCAGCGAAAATAAGCAGTTGCTCTATCCAATTGGCCACAGAAGCATAGCGGCAACATATAATAAGTAAGGTATGCCTCGGTAGCTCAATTGGATAGAGCAGTTCCGTCCTAAGGAAAAGGTTGTAGGTTCAACTCCTGCCCGGGGTACCAAACATATGCCAAGAGAAGCCAACGAATCAGAACAATCATTCAATGGACAGCGCGAGGGTGAGCGACTGTTGTTCGTCTTCCGTCGTCATATTATTGCCATGCGCAAGGGGTTTTACTTATTGCTCATTCCTTTTGCGCTTACTTCGCTACCGCCGCTTCTATGGCCGCAGAACCTTGAGTTGTTTTTGTTGCCAATCGGCGGATTCGTCTTTGGGCTTCTATGTTTTTCCTACTATTTCCTTATGTGGCGCTTCACCTACTATATTGTTACCGATCAGCGTATACGCCAGGTGACGCAAAAAGGCTTTTTCGGCACGGATGTTGTCGAACTAAGTCTCGCGAAGATCCAAAACATAAGCTATAATATACCAGGCTTTAGTGGTGAAATATTCGGTTTTGGTACCATTGTTATTCAGACATTTGTCGGTGACCTCGTGATACATAACGCTGAACATCCCGCCAAAATTTATAATCGCCTCCAAGATGCAGTTAACCAGGCAACAAAGCCTCAACCACAAGGATCATATGAAGAAACTATCGATTAAAACACTTCGCCGCAAACATGATGACACGGGTCCATCTCGTATTACGAATGAGACGGTGGCAGAGCATCGCGAAAAGATCCTTGCGGGGGGTAGGAAATTCAAATATCCAATCCAGTACACTCGTCACAAGCTTGTCATCAATGCGCTACTCGTGATTGTTGGTGCTGCAATAGTTCTTGCCCTCGTCGGCTGGTGGCAGCTCTATATTATGCAAAATTCAACCACGTTCATGTACCGTGTCACTCGCATTCTCCCTGTACCGGTTGCTGTCGTCAATGGTGAACAAGTACGGTTTAGTGACTATCTCGTACAATATAGGGGTTCAGAATACTATCTTAGTAAATACGACGAAATTAAAGCTTCTTCGGCCGATGGACAGCGTCAGTTGTCGTACATTAAGCGTGAATCCTTGAATAAAGCCATTGCTTATGCCTATGCGAAGCAAATTGCACGTGATAAGAAGATATCGGTGAGCGAAAAAGATATCGATCAAGTTGTTGACCAACAGCGCAATACCACAAATGGCCGAATATCACAGGAAACGTACGATGCGTCGTCGCAAATGATTTATGGCTGGTCTCCATCTGACTACCGACTGGCAATCGAGCAGGGAATTATTCGGACACGCGTGGCATTTGCGGTCGACGAAGACGCTAAAAAACAAGCTGATGCCGCGGCGCCGCTGGTAGTAAGCACTGGTGCAGATTTTGCCAAAGTTGCCGATCAGATTGGTGCCCTACCCGGCGCAAAAGTGGTTGTCGGCCAGACTGGGCTTATTAGCAATACGGGGGTTTCAGGGGGGCTGCAGGTCTCTGAAGTTTATAAATTGGACAAAGGTCAAGTTTCTGGTCTCATGAAAAGCAGCACCGATGACGGGTATTATTTTGTGAAAGTACTCGAAAAGAATGATACTCAGGTTAGTTTTTCCTACCTTCATATCCCACTCGCAACGTTCACCAAAAACCTTGAGAATCTGAAAAAAGCTGACAAAATTACTGAATACATTAGTATCGAAGAGAAAAAGTAAAGGAATAGCTAAGCATGTACAGTCTTCCCGATTTACCCTATGAGTACACGGCACTTGAACCGGCTATAAGTAGCGAGATAATGCGACTTCACCATGCTAAACACCACCAGACGTATGTCGATAAGTTGAATGCTGCGCTCGATCAAGAACCTGATTTGCAGCATATTCCTCTAGTAGAACTTCTTGCAAATATTGGATCGCTACCTGAGTCTGTCAGAGTAGTGATACGCAACCACGGAGGTGGCCACTATAACCATAGTTTATTCTGGCAATGTATGGCACCAGGCGCAGGTGGCGAACCGGGGGGTGTGCTTGCAGAGGTAATTACTGAGAAGTGGGGAAGCTTCGATGCCTTTAAACAAGAATTTACTGCTAAAGCAACCGGCCTTTTTGGTAGTGGTTGGGTGTGGCTAACACGTGATCTTGAAATTATGGCTATGCCCAACCAAGATACGCCCATGATGGAAGGCAAGGGCGAGCCGCTCATGGGGCTTGATGTATGGGAGCATGCTTATTATTTGGACTACAAGAACAAGCGTGACGACTATATCAACCGCTGGTGGGAAGTGGTGAATTGGGAGTTTGTTGCGGAGCGGTACGATCCAATCGCCGGAATTAATGAAAAAAGATAACTTTTCAGAGGCCCGTGGTGGGTGGTCTCGTACCTTGGAAGTGTCATGCGAACACTGTGGTGACCATATTGCCTTCTACCAAAAAGACGGACCGGGTAACTTGCGCCGTATGTATGTAGATAGATTTATCGACATCGTACCAAAGGGCAGGGAACTTATTTGTCAAAAGTGTAATAGAGTTTTAGGTACACTAATAATCTACGAGAAAGAGTTAAGGCCGGCCTATCGACTATACGTTGATTCTATAACTAAGAAGATTGTTCCGAGTGTTCATCCGGCAAGCATGTGACAGGATATTAAAGTAAAATACCTATCATTGTGATAGGTATTTTACTTTGGCGCGCCCGACCGGATTCGAACCGGCGATCTCCTCCGTGACAGGGAGGCGTGATAGACCAGCTTCACTACGAGCGCATGTTGTTCTCACGTATCATAGCAGTTTTCACCCCTATAATCAACACTGCTCCGACAATTTATTTTATCTATCGCCAGTGGTATAATGTGTCAGGGTACTGTGCCGCTGTAGCTCAGCTGGTAGAGCGGCGCTTTCGTAAAGCGTAGGTCACCGGTTCAATCCCGGTCAGCGGCTCCAATTATATGACACTATGGAACAGTCAAATTTCAAAATAACCATCAAACGCGTGCTGCTCGACCGGCCTTTTTTGCTGCTCTCGGCGACTCTGGTGCTGACAGGTATTATCTATCTATTCGTTGTCGGCCTCAATATTCGCTCGAGCGACGTGACTGTTTATTCTCGCTATACCGCCTTTGGTGAGGCGCATTTTTACAAATCTCACTGGCAGTATCTGCTGACGTTTGTGCTTTTTGGTATTGTTGTTGTAGCGGGCCACCTTGGACTCATGGTAAAACTACACAATATGGAACGACGCCAAACTGCCCAGATCATCGGTTGGATAGGTATCGTGATGCTTTGCATCGCGGCATCGTATGCGCTTGCGGTCATGCAGCTAGGCCATAGTTCATGATTGACCTCGAACTTCCACTAACTCGACGTAGTAAATTGTATCGTTTGTTCGAGATTCTTCCCGCAATTGTCAGCTATGGCATGATACTACTATTGATTGTGTTATCAATAACGTCTCCGTTTGCCGCTGCTATCTACCTGCTGCTTATTATCATGACGTTTTTCATCAAATCGATTGGCATATCGTACCATACAATTGTTGGACACTCGCAGCTGTCACGCGCTCAAAAGGTGGATTGGCATGAAAGGCTCAGTGATCTCGAGACCCCTGTTAAGAGCTATGATCGGCTTCATGGTGCCAGTTCACGCGCTTTTGGGTCCCGCGAGCATAAAGACAACTTACGACTTATGGCGGCCGATCCGTCCAGTTATCCTAAGCCCTCGACGCTCCACCACGCTATTATTATTGCTGCTTATAACGAAGCCTACGATGTGATTCAGCCGACAATCGAGTCCGTACTAGCCTCAAGTGCTGATGCCGCGCGCATGATTATCTTCTTGGCTTATGAAGAACGGGGTGGGGAAGGAATAGAGGTGACCGCACGGCGTCTGCAGCGCGAGTACACGGGCAAGTTTGAAGCATTCGAGATCGTTAAGCACCCCGATGGGCTGCCCGATGAGTTGCAGAGTGGTAAGGGGCCCAATATTACCTACGCCGGGCACAGGCTTCGTCAATGGTGCGACAAGCATCATCTATCCTACAGTAGGGTAATAGTCACAACTCTTGACTGTGACAATCGCCCGCACCCCACCTACTTCGATTACGTTGCCTATGAATACATCGTGCAAGATGATCGTAAGCACGTGTCCTACCAGCCGATCGCACTCTACTTTGGCAATATATGGGATGCACCGGCGCCGATGCGTGTGATCGCGACTGGTAATTCATTTTGGACGATTATTAGCAGTATGCGTCCTCATACACTGCGTAATTTTGCCGCACACTCCCAGCCACTCGATGCGCTGGTCGAAATGGGGTTTTGGAGTAGGCGAAGTATTGTCGAAGATGGACACCAGTTTTGGCGCAGTTATTTTTATTTCTCGGGTAATTATAGCGTTGTCCCGATCCATGTACCCGTGTACCAAGACGCGGTGATGGCGGATACGCTACGCAAAACGCTCGTCGCACAGTTCAAGCAGTTGCGTCGCTGGGGATATGGCGTGTCCGATATCCCATATGTAGCGGTACGGCTGTTTACGAAGTCGCGCAATGTGCCATTTTTCGAAGGCCTAGCGCGTTTTGTAAGGCTTGTCGATAGCCACGTCACCCTTGCTACCACTGCTATCCTCGTCACCTTTGGGGGGTGGGTACCGCTTCTCCTTAATCCGCAGTCAAAGCGGGACATCACGGCGCATTCACTGCCCATCGTGGTCAGCTATATTCAGCAGGTTGCGATGGTTGGGTTGTTTATCACTATTCTTCTCATGCTTAAGATGCTACCCCCTCGTCCCGAGCGCTACAAAAGGCGTCGTACGATTGGTATGGTGCTGCAGTGGCTGCTTATGCCGATTACATCAGTGTGCTACAGCGCAATTGCTTCATTCAATGCCCAGACTCATTTGGCGTTCGGAAGGTATCTCGACCGGTTCGATGTGACTGAAAAGGCGACACTTGCGTCTCAGGAGCGGGCGAAGCGGGAGAAATTAGCGAAGAAGCAGCGCTAACACTTGGTCTACCGCGCCGACGCACCTCCTTTAGTAGGCCGTGTTGCAAGGCATAGCTTATGGCAGCAGCGCTATCGTAGTTCTGCAATATTTGGTGGGTAACAGTAGCGATATCGTGCACCGTTGTCTCGTTTCGGCAGTCGCTCACCAGAATTCCCGTAACGGTCTGCATGAGCTCCCATGCTTCTTGTTTTCCTTTTGCTTCGTTATGCTGAAAGGCATTCGCGATACTTATGACCAGCCTGCCAGGGTTAAATGTGGCGGAGCCGTCCGTGGCGGTATTGTGTATTTGCAGGTTTGAAGTTGGTTCAGGCATCTCTGTTGTCGAAAAAATGTGCTGGCACTGCGGGCACCTGCGTCGTCGCCAGACGGTGGGGGTACGCTTGTGAGGGCGAGAATTCGCAACATCAGTATGAGGGGTTAAACAATTTACACAAAACATGTCTATATATTGTCATACCGCTAGTGAAAATGCTAGTGGATAACAGTCGACCAGCTGGGGAAACAAAATACCCCTTGTTTGAGGGGCATTTTTCGGTTTGTGCCTATACTTAGAGCGTACGACCCTTGGTGTGCTTTTTGACGTCACTCCAGCTCATATCGTATTCAAATGACAGGCTGAAGCTGTCGAGGGCAGAAGGCTTAGTGGTGGTTGTATGGGTAGTATTCTTACTCATACTTACATTGTAGCACAAGCGGTATATTTTGTCAAGCATAGGTACTTTCAGTTATATATCGTGACATGAATATTCGATCCTGTTTGGTGTAGTATTGGTATGTGGAAAAAGTTGGAAAACTTACCGTAACAGAGGTGATATACTATAGGCTATGAACAATTGGGCTCTGTATCCAGTGATTGTCGGTACTATATTTTCCATGATCCTTTGGATAAAGTTTGTGCTAGACGAACATGAAAAGGGGTCGCGGCTTACGCTGAGTGAGCTTGCCACTCAAAAGAATCTTCGCTACTTTAGGACGGTCTTATGGCTTTGTGGACCGTTATTTGCACTATCGACTCTCTATTATATCGGCCCGCGTATTGGAAATGGATATGTGACACTACTACTCATTACGATTGTTGAGCTGGAATTACTCGTAGGAGTTGTACCCCCTCGCCGATCATACGAAAGGCTAGCGCATAGCATAATTGCTTATCTAATGGGATTTCTTATGCTTGTGGCGACTTGTGTATTTGCTATAGTATTGCCGCGATATCAACTTGCCGAGGCTATCATCGGTGGGATTATGCTCGTGGTTATATTGTATGGTTGGATGCGTCGGCGAGACTTCATATATTTTGAAATAACCTATATTTTCTTGTCACATATCAGCTTTGTAGTAGCGGCTTTAGCAGTAACTGTATAAATAAAGAAAAACACCTATCACAACTCGCTTCGCTTGTACGTGCTAGGTTTAAATCCGTATACTGCGACACAAAAGAAAATACCCACCACAAGGGTAGGTATTTTCTTTTGGTGGGCGATATAGGATTCGAACCTATCACCTTGGCAACGTCAATGCCACGCTCTAGCCAAATGAGCTAATCGCCCAAACTTTTCATATCATAGCAAACAGGGGCGGGGTTTGCAATTGGGCGAGGGTTTGCTACTATATCAACAGGCAATGAGAGAGGCTAACCACCTCTGGAGCACGTGACAGCGGCCGCAGACGCACGTAAACAGTCTGGGACAAGAGAATAGCCAAGGTGGAACCGCTACTACTGTGGCCCGAGGCGTATATGCAGAGCATGGTTTGCTTTTGCCCTGCAAAGGAGGTGTATATGCCTACTAGGCTGAGTATGGTTATAATAATCGCTATTTTTTTGTTGCTTCCAACCCAGTACCCACTCTACACAGAAGGTTCTGGTGTAGTGAGTCGTTTTCCATTCTCAACACCTCTTTCATTTACTATCAACACGGGTCAAGGCTCAGCAGAATCGTACACTAAAGGTACATCGGCATATGACCCAGTAACCAACACTGGTTTTCCCGCGCGCACATCAAGCAACCATGGTTGTAGCATATGCCACGAGGTTAGGATTTACCCTATGGGCGTGGTTATCAACTCGCTGGTCGCTGGTTCTGTTTTTCTGGCGATAGTATCTCTGACTGACAAATTAAAGAAAAGGAAAAATAATCATGGATGAAGATCAGCTACACCAAATGCGACACAGCCTGGCCCACATTATGGCACAGGCGGTGCAGCATTTATGGCCGGAAGCTCGTTTTGGGGTCGGCCCAGTGGTAGAGAATGGCTTTTATTATGATATCGATATACCGGGAGTAAAAATATCTGAGGACGATTTCCCAAAAATTGAGGCTGAAATGCGCAAGGTCATTGGCGAAAATTATCCATTTGAGCGCAGCGAAAAACAAGTCGACGAGGCGATTCATTGGGCCGAAGCTGCCAAACAAATATATAAGGTGGAGTTGCTTAACGACCTAAAACGCGCCGGCACAACAGTTGCTAAAGACCTAGATGCTTCCGAAATGGGTACGATCGCCGACGGTTATGCAGCCGTAGAGAATGTGTCATTTTACACCGATGGTGATTTCACCGACCTTTGTCGCGGTCCTCACGTCGAAAGTACAGGCAAGGCAGGCGTCTTCAAGCTTATGCGCGTGGCTGGTGCCTACTGGCGAGGCAAAGAAACCAACCCGCAAATGCAGCGACTCTATGGAGTGGCGTTCGCTGGCCAGGAAGAACTCGATACTCATCTTAAAATGCTCGAAGAAGCAAAAGCTCGTGATCACCGCAGACTTGGAGTCGAACTTGACCTCTATACGACTTCTCCGCTTGTTGGGGTTGGTTTGCCGCTGTTCACCCCTCGCGGCACGATTCTGCGCGAGAAAGTCGCCGGCTTATCCAATCAACTCCGTAAATCTCGCGGTTTTGAGGCAGTTTGGACACCTCATATCACTAAAAAAGACCTATATGAAAAGTCAGGTCACTGGGCAAAATTTGGTGGTGAGCTATTTCTAGTCAAAAGCCAAGAAACCAGCGATGAGATGGCTTTAAAACCTATGAACTGCCCACATCACACACAAATTTTTGCCTCGCGACCGCGGAGCTATCGTGATATGCCGCTACGTTTTCTTGAAACCACCACTGATTACCGAGACGAAAAGACCGGCGAGCTGGGTGGACTCAATCGAGTCCGATCACTTACTCAAGATGATAGTCATGTTTTTTGTCGTCAAGATCAGATTAATGATGAAGTTAATGGACTGTTAGCTGCGGCGGGTGAGCTTTATGGCCAGCTTGGCATGAAGTTAAGGGTGCGACTAAGCTACCGCGATGATGGTGATGCCTATCTCGGTGAAAGCGAGCTGTGGGAGTCTGCCCAGCGACAACTAAAAGACGCGGTTACTGCAAACGGGCTAGATTACTTTGAGCAAGACGGTGAAGCGGCCTTCTATGGGCCCAAGATTGATTTTATGGCTACCGATGCCATTGGGCGCGAACATCAAGTCGCAACGGTACAGCTCGATTTTGTTCAGCCGGAGCGATTTGGGCTTGAGTATGTCGATGCTGATGGGCAAGCGGCTCGGCCAGTCATGATCCACTGTGCGCTCCTTGGCTCGATTGAGCGTTTTCTTAGTGTATTTATCGAGCACACGGGCGGCTGGTTTCCGTTCTGGGCTGCACCGGAGCAAGTCCGTATTTTGACCATTAACGACACCGTCAAAGAATATGTTGATGAAATAACATCGATTTTATCAGATGTCGTTCTAATGCAACCACTTAAATACAACGAAGTACGATTTACAACGGATGGTCGAAATGAAAGCCTTGGTAAGAAGATTCGTGAGGCAGCTGCTATGAAAATCCCAGTCCAGCTTATTATCGGACCAAAAGACAAGGAAGCACGTCAGGTGAGTGTTCGCACACAGCAGGGTGAGGAGAAAGTATCGTTCGATGATCTGGGCGAGTATATCAAAAATCTGTGAGACAAAAGCTTGAAACATTGGTACTAGCCCATGATTGTGACGATACACTTATCCCGTCTGGTCATCTGATTATCGATGCCTACAATCGTGAATACGGCACTGCGGTCGGGCTCTCGGCGCTCTACGCTGATGATGATCCTTGGGGTGCGGCGACAGCCGAGGAAGCAATGCGGCGCGTCGACGAACTGCTACGTGCTGGGATACTTGATGATGTTGAGCCCTTTCCCGATGCCATTGAATATATAAACCGGATGCGTAGCGAGGGTGCGGAGCAACATCTTGTAACTGGCCGTCAAAGCTTTATGGAACCTGTAACAGAGAGGCTGTTGCAGCGTTTCTTTCCCGGCTGCTTCCAATCAATCGAACACACCAATATGTACGCCAGCGGCGAAACGGCCTACCTAAAACGCAGTAAAGGAGAGGTCTGTGCGAATATCGGTGCTCATGCGCTTGTTGATGATCACGTGGAGCACGGTCGTGATGTACTGCGCGCAGGAGTAGAGCGAGTGATGATTTTTGGGCACTACCCGTGGAATATGCATGAGGTTCGGGGCAAGGGTATGGTTCATTGCTCTTCATGGTCAGATGTCTATCGGGAGGCGGTTAACCTTGCGCAAAACAGATGACAATTTACGAGAATTAGTTTACAAGCTGATGCAGCAACTTCCTCGACATCGGGTTACGACGTACGGTGACATTGCTGCTATGTGTGGTAACCCAAGGGCGGCGAGGGTAGTTGGTGGTATCGCTCACCAAGGTCCCGAAGATTTGCCTTGGCATCGTCTGGTCAATGCGGAAGGCGGCTTGGCGATAGGGTACCCGGGCGGACAAGATGTTCAGCGGCAGCTGCTCAAGCAGGATGGTATCGAGTGTGGTGAGGATTACAAAGTGAAAGATTTCGGAGAAAGAAGATGGCGACCGCAGGTATACGACCAGAACTGCCGCTTATTGTGATTGTCGGCCCAACAGCCAGTGGTAAGACAGGGCTCGCGATTAAACTCGCCAAAGAATTTGGCGGGGAAATTATTTCTGCCGATTCACGCGCTATTTATAGGGGCCTCGACATTGGTACTGCAAAGCCGAGTATTGAAGAACGTCAGGGTATTACACACTGGGGTATCGATCTTGTAGATCCGAGCGAGCGATTTACTGCCGCCGATTTCCAAGCCTATGCTAACCGGAAGATTGCTGAAATTCGTGCACGGGGCCGTGTGCCATTTTTAGTCGGGGGCACCGGGTTGTATATCGATGCCGTAGTGTATAATTTTGAGTTTCCAAAGGCGGGAAATAATGAAGCGCGGCGTGCTGAACTAAGTAAATTGTCTATCGAAACACTGCATGAATATTGTAAAAATAGCAATGTTGACTTACCCGAAAATAAGCAGAATAAACGCTACGTCATTGCCGCAATCCTTCGTGCTGGCAATGCGCCAAAGAGACTTACACAACCGATATCAAACGCAATCATAGTAGGAATCACAACAGAAAAATCAAAATTGCATGATCGTATATCGGAGCGTTCACGGCACATATTCACTGATGCAGTTATTCACGAAGCGCAGACGGTGGCGAACAAGTACGGCTGGGGCTCAGAAGCAATGACAGGTAATATATATCCACTTATTCGCCAATATCTTGCAGGGGAGTTGGCACTCGAACAGGCTGTAGAGCGGTTTGTTGTGCTCGATCGACGGTTGGCAAAGCGTCAACTGACGTGGTTTAAGCGTAGTGAACATATTGTATGGCTTTCACTCGACAAAGCGTATACTTATATTGCTCGACTACTCGTTTCACTGAACAATTCATGATATCATGAAGGAGAGAAATGACAGAGGGGAAAATGATTGACGCATTGTTTGGTTCAAAAACCAGGGTGAAGCTGCTTCACTTGTTTTTCAATAACGCTGGCAAAGCATTCTATGTGCGAGAAATCACTCGTCTTGTCGATGAACAGATCAATTCCGTTCGGCGTGAACTGGCTAATATGCTCGAGGTTGGTATTATTACTAGCGACAGTGCCGACAACAAGCTATATTATGAAGTAAACCAGCGCTACGAACACTATATTCCATTTCGTGCTATTTTTGCAGATCAAAAATCTATGTCGACAAGCCAGGATGGTCAAAGTAGGGATGTATCGGCGTGGCACAAGGCAGTAAAGTCAGTATCGGGCATACGTGTTGCGGTCGCCGCTGGAATACTTGTTAAGGGGTCGGCAAGCACAGTTGACCTTCTACTTGTTGGATTACCGTCAGACAAAAAAATACGCGCGCTGATTGCACACATAGAAAATCTTGAAGGGCGTGAGCTAAGCTATACAGTACTGCCCTATGATGAGTTTTACTATCGTCTTAGCGTACGAGATCGTTTTATTACATCGATTTTTGCCAATAAACACCAAGTGCTGGTGGACACCGATACTATTCTGAAAGAGCGCTAGAGGAGGAAATATGTTTGAACTAGAATATAAAGGAGCAAATTGCGTCGTACTCACAAGTAAAGTAGCGACGATTGTAGTTGATCCAAAGCTATCACTAGTAGGACTTAAAGATATTAAAACTAACGATGAGATAGAGCTTACTACCGAGTCGCGATTTCGTGTAGAAAATTCCGATGCGAGGATAATTATCGACTCGCCCGGCGAGTACGAGGTGGGCGACTTTACTATTCGGGGCACTGCCGCAAGTAGACACGTTGATACGCTTGAAGACGAGAAGTGGTCTACGATTTATCGCCTGGAGTGTGGAGACGTGCGTCTAGCGGTAATTGGAAATATCGATCCCAAACTCACCGATGAGCAGCTTGAGTCGATAGGAGTGGTTGATATTCTCGTGTTGCCAGTTGGCGGTAATGGCTATACCCTTGATGCGACAAGCGCCGCCCTGATTGTTCGGCAGATCGAGCCGAAGATAGTCGTTCCGGTTCACTATGCCGACAGCGCACTGAGATACGAGGTGCCTCAAGACAACGTAGACCTATTCATCAATGAGTTGGCCGTACCAGCTGAAGAGATGGCGAAACTAAAGGTAAAAACGGTTGGCTCAATCGGCCCTTCATTGATGGTTGCTAAAGTGACACGCTCTTAGCAGATTATGAGCTACATACTCTCACACAATAAGTCCCTCATAGCGAGGGACTTATTGTGTGAGAGTAGCTCGAAAGCTAGTTTAGTTAGCCAGAATACCTTTTTTCTTTAGCGTACGAATAGCCTGTGTCGACAGAACCATGGTGATTTTCTGACCATCAACAACGAATGTCTTCTTCTGTAGATTAGGTTTGAACACACGTTTTGTGCGACGCAAAGAAAAGCTGACGTTGTGGCCAAATTGTTTACCCTTACCGGTGAGTTCGCAGCGTGCCGCCATCTTTGTCTCCTCTTAATATTTACAATCTGTATCATTGTACGCTACCAGGGGTAATTAGTCAAGGGTGGATATGCTATACTATAGTTTATGGACATAGGGTACATACTCACTGTACTAGGGGTTATTTTTGTATCGATGACACTTCACGAAGTGATGCATGGTTTGGTTGCCTATAGGCTAGGTGACGAAACGGCCCGTTTACTCGGTAGACTGACGCTGAATCCTATCAAGCACGTCGATCCATTCATGACCGTCATATTGCCGCTTCTGATTGTCATCACGAATATGCTCACCGGTACAAATACCCCCATATTTGGAGGCGCCAAACCAGTTCCGTTTAATCCTTCACGGATCGATCATGAAGAGTGGGGAATAGCGCTTATGGCTATCGCCGGCCCGCTGACAAACTTGCTGCTTGCACTCCTTAGTTTTATACTTCTTGTCGCAATAGGTAGCGAAGCGAACCCTATAGGCAAAATAGCACTGGTTAGCGTGTGGGTAAATCTAGGTTTTTTTGCCTTCAATATTTTGCCAATACCGCCCCTCGACGGTTCACGGGTAATGTATGCGCTTGCTCCCGATTTCATACGGCGGGGTATGGATGCTATTGAGCGATATGGAATAGTTTTCGTGTTCATTATCGTTATGTTGGCAAGCCCACTACTCAGTGCTTATATGACATCTGTAATCCAGTTCTTTCTCATCACATTCTCACGCATGTTTGGTGTTGCATAGTTAAAAAAGAGAGTATAATATAGGTAGTCCCAGAGCACATCTCGGCGTGTATGATTTTCCTAACATCATAGACACGGGACTTCAATATTTATCACTCCTGTGGGAGTGGTGTGAGAAGACCCACCTTGCATTTATGCGGGGAATGTCAAGCGCCAAAGATGCTGGGACTTTTATGTCTATGAGACAAAGCCACGGCTTCTCTCATCGTGCCATGTGAGCAAGTAAATCGCTCGAGGCGGTGTTCTTTTCCAAAACTGGCAGCTAACTCCGCCAGGAGATATTACACAGCTATAGTCCGATACACAGTTGGAGAAGCTTCGGGATGTGGCGCAGCTTGGTAGCGCGCACGGCTGGGGGCCGTGAGGTCGCAAGTTCAAATCTTGTCATCCCGACCATTATGTCTATTGCGAAAATATCACCGATAGTCAGCAGGGCACCGTACAATAGTTAGATATCTATTCTACAGTAGCGTATAATGACAACTAGGCAGTTTGTTGGACAATCGCCAGCCGTCAAAAGTTGGAGGAAAGTCCGGGCAGCGCAGGATACGACAGCCGCTAACAGCGGCCGGGGGTGACCCTAGGGAAAGTGCCACAGAAACGATACCGCCCGCCAACCGGCGGGTAAGGGTGAAAGGAGTGCTCGCGCAAGCGGGGATGACATGCGGCCGACCGTGTAAGCGGTCCTTCGTCAAGTCATCAGGTAAGAGCTCACAGCGACGCATGGTAACATGTGGAGGAGGTAAACCCTGTCGGCTGCAAGGAGGTGTGCATAAAGAGCTATCCGCTCGCACACCGATACCCGCTTGATGTGTGCGGCAACGTACATGCTAGATAGATGATTGTTCTCGACAGAACCCGGCTTACAGACTAACTGCCATCATAAATACCCGCATCACGGCGGGTTTTTATGATGGCAAAGTAATTAGAGCTCTAAGCCAGGTTATTTCGTGACACTTTTTACAATAGCCGCAAAAGCTTTAGGATCGTTTGCCGCAAGCTCAGCGAGTACTTTACGGTCCAGTTCTACGCCAGCGACTCGCAGATTTGCAATCAGCTTGCCGTAGGTAGTGCCGTTTTCACGCGCTGCTGCATTGATACGTGTTATCCAAAGAGCGCGTAAGTCGCGTTTGCGGTTGCGCCTGTCGCGGTATGCATACTGTAAAGCGCGTACGACAGCTTGCCTAGCAAGGCGGAAACTGCGTGTACGATTATGTTGCATGCCTTTGGCACTTTTTAGTACTTTATTATGTCTTGCTCGGGCAGGGACGCCTCGTTTAACTCTCATAATCTATACTCCTAACGCCCGTTTAGCATTTTTCTTCATAGCGCCCGTAACTTCGGCAGTTGTGTTGATGTTACGTTTGCGTGATTTGCTCTTTTTGGAGAGCATGTGGTTACCGAATGCACGTCGGCGCGTGAGTTTGCCGGTACTGGTTAGCTTAATGCGCTTAGCAGTGCCCTTATGGGTCTTGAGTTTTGGCATTACTTACTCCTTATTACGATGCTCAGGTTGCGGCCTGCCATCATTGGTTTCTGTTCGAGTATTGCTACGTCTTCGAGCAGGGAAACGACACGATCGATAAGGTCATACCCAAGTTCTTTATGAGCCATCTCGCGACCGCGGTAGAAAATAAGAATTTTCACTTTGTGTCCTTCTGAGAGAAATTCTCTGATCTTGCGTAGTTTTATCTCCAGGTCATTCGTGCCAATCTTTAAACCAAATCGCATTTGTTTGAGCTCGGATGCCTTGTTGGAGCGGCGATTCTTCTGCTGTTCCTTCATCCGCTGGTACTGGAACTTGCCCCAGTCAACGACTTTCACGACAGGTGGGTCGGCATTTGGTGATATTTCTACCAAATCTACTCCGGCCTCTTCGGCTACCCTGAGCGCGTCGGTGCGTGACATAATGCCAAGCTGTTCTCCGCTTGTACCAATGACACGAAGCTCTCTTGCACGGATTGCTTCGTTAATACGAGTTGATGTGTTGATTACACTCTCCTTTGTTCGAGTTGCGTTTAGCAATTTACTCTCTATGTATTTTAACAGATGTGAATACTAATATCAAGTAGTTTGACGGTATTGCAGGGCTTCAGATATATGCCTAGGCAACACATCTTTTTCCTTGTCTAGGTCTGCGATTGTCCTCGCTACTTTTACTACCTTGAAGTAACTACGCGGACTAAGTCCTAGGTTATCGGCTGCAGCAGTGAGGATACTGCGGACATCTGAAGTGAGTGGGATATGCTTCTTTATCTCACTACTTGTCAAAGAACTGTTGTGTTTTGTACCTGATTTGTATCTGTCTGACTGAACTTTTCTCGCAAAAGCAATAGCAGCTTCAGCAGATGTATGTTGTGAATACGACACTGAATTTGTTGCAAGTATCTGATCATTCGGAATACGTGAAACTGGGATGACCATGTCGATTCTATCGAGGAGTGGGCCGGAAAGGCGTTTTTGATAAGTGAGAACCTGTGAAGTGCTGCAGGTGCATTCGTGAATAGGGTCTCCGTAATAGCCGCAAGGACAGGGATTTTTTGTCCCAATGAGCATAAAGTCAGCAGGATAGGTGGCTCGTCCGCCAACGCGCATCACCGAAATAGCCTTATCTTCAAGCGGCTGACGCAGTGTTTCAAGAGCAGAACGAGAGTACTCGGGCATCTCATCAAGGAAGAGCACTCCGTGATGCGCTAAGCTTACTTCACCCGGCCTTGGGTGTGTGCCACCGCCCACCAGTGCAATCTGACTAGCTGTATGGTGTGGTGCGCGAAATGGCCGGGTGCGCACTATATCGCCTGCCAGAATGCCGGCAAGACTATGGAGTTTTGTTACCTCTAAGCATTCTTCATTCGTGAGCGGGGGGAGGAGCGAGACCATTGTCTTTGCGAGCATCGTTTTCCCGGCGCCAGGAGGGCCTGTGAAGAGAATATTATGATGACCAGCTGCGGCGATGATAAGGGCACGCTTGGCCTGTTCTTGGCCGTAGATATCGTCGAGAATAGCGCCCTGGTGAGGAATATTGTCAAAAGTGTTGAGCGGTGCGCTGATTGGCGTAAGAACAGACTCTTGTTTTAGGTGGAGAAACAGCTGCTTGAGCGAATCGATTGCGTACACGTTTACTCCTTCAACCAGTGTGGCTTGTGTCGCGATGGCTTTAGGTAAGAAAATCGTGTCTATACCCGCACGTTTCGCTGTTTCGGCGATAGATATCGCGCCACTGATAGGACGCAAATACCCGTCCAGAGACAGTTCCCCAGCGAAAATAGCCCCAAGGCAATCAGAGTTACGCAACTGGCCACTGCTCGTAAGAATTGCGAGTGCGATTGGCAGGTCGTAGTGTGTTCCATCTTTCGGAAGTTCGGCTGGTGCAAGATTAACAGTAATTCGCTTGGCAGGGTATTCGAGTAGCGAGTTGCTGATAGCGCTTTTTACTCGCTCCTTAGCTTCTTCGATCGCTTTGTTACCCAAGCCAACTATTTGTAACCCGGGCAACCCTTTTGTTATATCGCTCTCAACTTCAACAATATGGCCTTCAAAACCAATTGGTGCAACAGACAGAATTTTTGCTACCGTTCCCATGCTGGTATGTAGTTAACCACATCTGGCGCTAAAGTGTAAACTGTGATATACTTTTATCATGGTGAACGGGGCTGACTTTAGCTTTCGACATTGGGAATTTAACAGACTGTACCGGCATGTCGACCTCTGACGTAATCAGAATCAATAATTGCAACTAAAATTGCTTCGCTGTTTAAAAGCTTCAGCTTTTCTCCAGCACCAGCTCTTGCTTAATTAGCAGAGCCGCACCGGTTTAGGTTCCTACTTGTAGACTTGGTGTGTCATATTTTGTAGGATAGGGCTTCTTTGCTGCCATGACGGCGAATCCCGAAATTTTTCATGGCTCACGTGTGCGTATGTTTGTTCTATTTTGAGCGACCATGTGATCAAATTGAATAGGACTATGCATGTAGATGGACAGTTCGTTACTCGATGGACCCGGGGGCAGTACCCGGCAGCTCCACCAACGAAAAAATCCAACCGAAAGGTTGGTTTTTTTCGTAGGATCCTAAGGGCTCTGCTATCCAAGAGAGAGGGGGGGGTATCAGGCGGCGGCCCAATCAGTATTACGCGGCCGGTCAAGAAGGTTCTAGCGTTTTTGAGTATGGTTTGTATGACTGGGCGATTAAAAAACAACCACCTGCGAGTAGTGGTTGTTTTTGTACGTGGAGTTTTTTGCAATTTTGTTTATTTTTACCCTTCGAGTAATTTTTGTACTCAAAGGCTACCCCTATAATATGCTGCCAAAGTGCTAATGTCAATAAGATTTAAAGCAAAATACTACGTAAAAAATACTACATGCGAATACATAAAATCAGCTAGTCTGGTAGGAATAAAAGGTGCCAGTTGATTAAAGACATGGTCTAGTGGGATGGTGTATGAAATTTTAGAGTGAGTGCTAATATGAAACTGCGAGGCGAGGGGTTTGAGGTAGGCAAAAACAGGATGAGCCATAGCGACTCAGAATTTAACCAGCAGCCAGCATGATATTCCAAGCGAACCGTTGCCACGCCCCAACTTGGGTTGGGCCGTGGTTATGACAAAAGTCGCGAATGTATTTAATTGACATATACAATTGTCGCAGCCGAATAAGTGCAGAATTGAATGGTGCTAAAATACCAAGCAGCAATTGAGCTAGTGGCACGTTTACCGTGGGGTTGCTGTGTGACATACTACAAAGAGCTTAATGAAGACAGACGATCGCGAAGAGTACGGACAGAGATTCGCTACGTTCTATGCAAAATCGATATTACCACATAGACTGCTCAAGACTAAGCTATGCGATGTCGGGTGAAACGATAGAGAAGTGTCCAACTGTAACGGGGCGAGTAGTCCGGTAAGCATCTCACCATAACAATAATATATTGTCATTAATACAACAATAATTCTATACCTAAATTGATTGATTTTAAAGTGTAATAGCTGCTTGTTGTTGAATATATATGCGGAAATCACAACAGAAAATGCCATAAGCATTATTGACTGTCAATGGGTTATATGCTAGTCTAGAACTAAGCTTTTACAACACAAAAAAGCCACCACAAAAATTACCTTAACAATTCATAACCACCCGTTCATACGAAACGACATTGACGGAAAACAGGCATCGGCACCCGTACAGTAGATTGGATTACTGTGAAGTAAACCACGCACCTTCATACTTGTACATATTATGTGGCGCTGCCTATGCTCCGCCGATCGTAGGGTAGTCTTTCGACTGCACTCTCGGTGTCGTAGCGCGCGTCATTTAGTACATCGAATATATTGGTGACCTTTGGTCATCGCGCATTCGAGCGGAATATGACGCAAGGACCTATGCTCCACATTGTGGAGCGGTCAGTAGCCTTGAGCGGCTCTGCGGGCGACCCTAATAGTTATATTACATGTCGGTCGCTATAGCTCACGCTTAGCATTGCCGCTCTGGCTCTTTAAACTCTTTTTGGTGATATGATGAGAACATGCTTGGAAAAGCACTGACACTATCATCATTGTTCGCGTTTGTTCTGTTATCCGCGATACTCCAGTCGACCACTCCATCGACAATTCACCCGGTAGGGATTCTTTCAGTATTTGTTCTACTCTATGTGTTAGCGCTTGGTGTGCTAACTTTTTGTTTATATATATTCTCGCGTATTATCTCTAAGACAATCGTAAAACGATCCGTGCGTCGATCATTGAGCCTTCAGAAGTCATATTATTATGGGTCAGTCCTAGCACTTGCCCCTGTAATGATATTAGGAATACGGTCTATAGGAAGGACTGGAGTATATGATATTGTTCTCATTGTACTTTTTGAAATAATCGCATGTTTTTATATAACAAAGCGCCGTAGCTAGTGTTTATTTAGTGCTTGTTATGCTATAATTTACAGATATGGAACCCAAGCAATCAGGACAGCCTGGAGGGATAGAGCATGTGCCGGCACCGGCAAGTGTGTTCGAAGGCTTGTCGCCTGGAGTTGAACAGATGGGGGGACTTAGCCATGAGCGCAAAATTGAGAATCATCCCGAAGTTGGTGCGGTACAGGCTGAAGCGGCACAGATTGCAATGCCCACTCTCCCCGCACCAGTCGCCCAGCAAGACGATACAACAGTTACTAATGCTACAGATGACAGCATACCAGCTGTCGCCGCTGACGACGATCTGATTGAGAAGGAGTGGGTAGACAAAGCCAAGAAAATTCTTGCCGAAACGAAAGACGACCCGCATCGGCGCGAGGCCGAGGTGAGTAAGCTCCAAATAGAATACATTCGCAAACGATATGGTCGACAAATTGGTGATGCGGGCGACCAATGAATAGCACTAGTGCGTTTATAGGCCTATTTATTATCACCGTGCTCATCGTCTCGGGAGCGACGGCAGCTTTTCTTATCTATCGCCGCACATTGCGCGAAGCTAAGAACTACGAGCGTGGGCTAAAGATGGTACCTATACTTATCCATCTTCCGCCAGCAAGCGACGATACGGTTGGTGAGAATCGCGATAAACGTGATTTGACGGAGGAAGTACTGTCACAAGCACAGGTTATGTACAACATCATCTCCAGCACGGCGACGAAAGGTTTTAAGAGTAAGATTTACGGTCAGCGACACATTGCTTTTGAAATAATCGCCAGAGAAGGACTTGTTTATTACTATGCTGTAGTCCCGACTGTACTGACCGACGTAGTGTCGCAGGCGGTAGCAGCGGCTTACCCTTCGGCACGGCTAGAAGAGGTAACAGAACACAATGTATTTAGTAAGGTAGGTAAAATTAGTGGCACGATTGGCGGCGAGTTTACCCTTAAAAAACCGTTTTACTTTCCCATTGCTACCTATATGGAATCAAAACGCGATGCCTCGAGGGCATTGTTGAATGCGATATCTGCCGCGGGGCGAGAAGATGGGGTGGGGGTGCAGTTTCTCCTTCGGCCCGCCAACGAAGGCTGGGCAAAAGCTGCTATTTCTTACGCAGATAAAGTTGTTAAGAACAAAGGGATAAAAAAATCTGGTTTCCAGGGTATGATTGCCCCAAAAGACGTTATGGAGGCACTCTGGAAACCGCCTGAGACCAATAAGGACGGTAAGCCTGAAGAGAAGCAGATGAATGCCGTTGACCAGCAGGCGGTAGAAGCGATACAAGAAAAGACGCGCTATCCTGGCTATGAGGTACTTGTGCGTGTGGTTGTATCGTCTAACACTTCTAGTCGTTCGCAGGCCTTATTGAAAAATATCGTGGCGGCATTCGCACTGTTTGATTCACCTAGCTACAATGGCTTCAAGTTCAATCTATCAAAAAATATCGAAGAGTTGACGACCTCGTTCATATTTAGGTTTTTTCCACAACAAGTGAATTCGAGTATCTTGAATAGTGTTGAGCTTGCCACTGTCTTCCATCTCCCAGATCAAAATAGCATCCCTACTTCTCAGGTACAGCGGCAGATGAGTAAGCAGGTTGATGGTCCCACGCAGGTTATGGAGCAGGGATTGTTGCTTGGCTACAATGAATTTCGCGGTGTTAAAAAGCCGATTCGACTGAGTGACAAAGACCGGCGACGACACATTCACATTATTGGTCAGACTGGTGTTGGTAAGTCTGTATTGCAGGAAAACCTGGCTTACCAAGATATGATGGATGGACGTGGGTTTGCACTTGTTGACCCGCATGGTGATTCAGTAGAGGCGCTGCTTAGCAAGGTCCCTAAGGAGCGCGTGGAGGATGTTATTTACTTCAATCCTAGCGACATGGCAAACCCGGTAGGACTGAACATGTTCGAGTTTGACCATCCCGACCAGAAAGACTTCCTGGTGCAAGAGGCAATTAGTATGCTTTATGGACTTTATGATCCAGGGCATACCGGTATTGTTGGACCGCGACTCGAGCACATCTTTCGAAACTGCGCCTTGCTTCTGATGAGCGATCCGCAGGGGGGCACCTTTATCGACATACCCAAACTCCTGATTGATGAGGAGTTCATGAAAAGCAAACTGAAGTATGTCACCGATCAAAACGTGCTAGATTTCTGGACAAAAGAGTTTCCGGCATCTCAGCGCTCAAGTGAGGCGGGTGAAGTGATTAGTTGGGTGGTGTCGAAGTTTGGTCCCTTTATTAGCAACGATGCCATGCGTAATATTATCGGTCAGACAAAAAGTGGGTTTAACTTTCCGGAGATAATGAATAACAAGAAAATACTGCTCGTCAATCTTTCGAAAGGAAAGATGGGTGATCTAAACTCTCGTCTGATCGGTATTATATTCGTTATGAAGTTTCAAGCGGCCGCAATGGCGCGTGCTAGTATGGCTGAAGAAGATCGTCAAGATTTTACGCTCTATGTCGACGAGTTCCAGAACTTTGCTACGGATAGCTTCGAGACAATTCTCTCTGAAGCACGTAAGTATCGACTAAGTCTCGTACTCGGCAACCAGTTTATGACTCAGCTCAAAGAAGAGCTGCGTGAGGCGATTATCGGTAATGTCGGTACCACCATAACGGGGCGTATCGGTATTACTGATGCCGAGATTATGGTAAAACGCTACATGCCAGTATTCGATGCAGAAGATCTGACGAAACTCCCGAACTATCAGTACGTCAGTGTGGCCCAAATAGAGGGTGTGCCCTCCGCACCATTTAGTATGAATGGAATTCCACCGATGGGACAGTCCAATCCTCAGCTAAGTGATGCGCTAAAACGTCTCTCGGCCGCCAAATATGGACGACCACGAGGGCAAGTCGAGCAAGAGATATTTGCTCGCCTGAGCGTCAAGAAAAATACCCCAGAGGGCATATCGGCAATGCCAGGCAATAACCCTTCGAGCATTGGCGGCGGGACGGGACGGTCGACCATTGGGTCGTCAGGCTCATCCTTCTTGGACGAGTGGTTGGCAAAACGCAAACAGCTGGCACCAACAACTCCGCCCGCCTCGTCACAGCCATTTGGCACGCCGCCGGTTAATACTCAGCTGATACCACCAAATTCTCCAATTAGTCCAATTACGACACATTCCGAGTTCCATAGTATGGCAGCGGGCCCAGTTCAGACTACTGTAGCCAAACCAGTGTCTTCACTTGCTACAGGTCCTGGTAGCCCTGCGACCGATGAGGATGAGCCGGTATCGGATAAACCTGCCGGTATAAGTCAGCCCGATAAAGATCCAAGCCACTTAAACCTAAATGATATAGCCGACAGCGAGGTATCGATTAAGTTGCGCTAGAGACACCTGTGCGCAAAAAGATGAACTATTTTTTGCCCAGGACAACTAGGCGTAGGTAGTCAAAAACTAGGCCAACTAGCCACCCAAGTATAAAAGAGGCAGTTGTTTCAGAGCCGGAGAGGGGATAGCCATTAAACCTTGCGATAAGGTAGATGGAAAGTGTGAAAAGGAAAGCAAACACCGCCCCAGATAAGACCGCATTTGGGCGTGCTATGGTGCCACCTACGGCATCGCTGACTCTTTCGACGGTTGGATTATGGATAATATCGCTAAATACCCTGCTTGGTGCTGACATCTGTGAGCGCACTTCATGCATTGTGGCACGGTAACTGGCGTCACGTTCGCGTTTTGAGGCGGGTCCACGACGCTCAGTAGGTGATTCATCATGCCTCCTCTCCTTTCCGTCGACCTTCTCTGTGGCAACGGCCTGTTCTAACGCTTCATGCTTTGCGTGTTCAGCATCTCGTTCATGATTCCGCTCTGATACATTACGCTCACGGTCTGCTGCAAGCTGCTCATGCCGCTTATCGGCAATATGCTGCAGAGCTTCACTGTCGTAGGCTCGCTCGTGAGTGCCAAATCTATCTTTCTCGTCGCTCATAACCACCCTTCCTGTCTCGTTATATTGTTCCTGCGTTCAAATCTCGACGGATGAGACGAACTTCCTTCTTCACTTGCCGTGATCGTGCGTAGAAGTAGGCGACAATGGAGAAGATGACTCCTGCAAATATCATATTTTCGCGCGGACCGGTGTGAGGGAGCTCGGCTACAGTCCGCTCAACTACCTGTTTTTGCACAGGACAGTCGATATTGATTGATACTGAATTGCCAAAGGTATTAATCATTTTGCAGTCATATGATGATCGGTCGCTAACGCCTGTTCCCATAGCGGGTATCGTACTTAATAACTGAATTGTGAACATGCGTGTTTGCTTTTCGTTAGGCTTTAGGGTGATTTTTGGCCACGATAAGCTTTTTGAAATACCGTCGAAGCTGCCACCACCAGCATCTATGACTGATGCGTATTCCAGAACATCGTCTAGCTTTTCTTCAGGTATCACTTCCGCAGAAGCTTTCCCGTGATTAGTAAGCTCAAGAGTATAAATGATTTTATCATTTGCTCGAGCGGCAGTTTTTGTTGCATCAGTGTTACCCTGTGTAATGTTGTTGGCAGTCTTGGTAAGTACAACACTCGCTTTACATTTCTCGTCTTTAATCCACAGGGTTGAGTCGCCTGGACATGGTTGGCATTCAGGACTGTCTTTGGCAATTTTTGGATTTTGTGGACACATCTCGGGAGCGGGGATGTTGAACGTTCTGACACAGTCGGGGCCGTATTTATCACCTAGTGAAGTTTTTACCGTTAGCTCAACAGTGTAGGCGCCCTCAGCTTTTGTTGTATAGGTCGCAATTGCGGATGCGGCGCTAGTACTAACTGTCTTTGTATCGACAACCTTGCCGTCTTTTTTGATGACGAACACATAGCTTGATATGCTAGCTCCATTGGCCGCATAGCCTTCACCAGTGAGCTGGTAGTTGTCCAGAAGCTTAGTAATTTTTAGACTATCACAGCGCGCAACCGGCTCGGGCTTGCAGTTTGGGCTATTTTCGGGCAGACTTTCTTTACCAGGAATTGTGCACATTTTTGGTGGCACGGTACAGTTTGGATACTCGCCAACATAGCCGGCTGGACATTTGGGCTGGGGAGGATAAATCTTTAGAACCAGATTACCGCATACTAGCATGAGACCAAACCACATCCCATCGCTAGTTTGGCCCACAAAGACGTAATAGTTTGATCCGTTTGTTACGTTGTTGTAAGTGTCCCACAGGGTAAGTGGACGATAATAAAAAGTGCGAGTGCCACCAGAATCAGTTCGAATAGTATACGACCTTTCGCCTTGAGCATAACTATAGCGCGATGTTAAGCCCCAGCTGATCAAGCCATCCCGTTTTGAATTAAGATACTGCTTGGTGGTATTTTGTATGTTCGTTCGCGAAATTCCAAGTTGATTAAAAAGATCACGGATATTATTTGTATTTGCATCGTAATGAGCTAGGTAACCCTCCTTAGTGGTGACACCGCCCGGAATAAAATTTGATGGGCTTGAAGCATTCGCTGCCTCTGGTGGAGAGAATACGGCAAACGACTGCATCACCAATGCAAGTGCGGTGAAGATAAGCCCTATGCGACGAGTAGCCTCTTCCTTTTTTAGTCGTTTTGCATAAAAGCTGAGCTGCCCAACAAGTGCTGGGCTAAAGGCTAGATTAGATACTAATTTTCTAAACATAATGCTATTACCGATATATTTATTTTGTTTGCTTTAGACCTCTCTGTTCCATAATAGCATAAGAAATATGTTCAATGCAATCAATTGAATGAACAATTTTTTTTATGGTATAATGGAGGCATTCTTATATTAAATAGTAAATAGCTGAATCGACTGAAGTGAGGGATAATGGCTAAACAAAAAGATGATGGCTCTTATGATGGCTCGCAAATCCAGGTTCTAGAGGGACTCGATCCAGTCCGCAAGCGTCCAGGAATGTATATCGGTAGTACTGGTTACGACGGTGTTCACCATCTTATAAAAGAAATTGCCGACAACTCCGTGGACGAGGCAATTGCGGGCTTTGGTACTAGAGTTGATATTCGTATTCTTGCCGACGGTGGTCTCGAGGTTACCGATGATGGGCGTGGTATTCCTGTTGATAAACACCCCAAAACTGGGCTTAGTACCCTGGAGACGGTACTCACTGTGCTTCACGCAGGTGGTAAATTCGGCGGGGGTGGCTACAAAGTGTCATCAGGACTCCACGGGGTTGGCTCATCAGTTGTCAATGCACTATCTGTCCGGATGATTGCTGAAGTAGTTAAGAGCGGAGAGCTTTATAGTGTTGAGTTCGAGCGCGGAAAAACTTCCATACCCTTCAAGAAGGTTGGTAAAACTGATCGTCCTCAGGGAACACGTATCACGTTTTATCCTGACCCTGAAATTTTTAAAGAGACGGTCGAGTTTGACTATAAATGGGTCGTCAGCTATTTGCGTCACCAAGCCTATCTCACCAAGGGTTTATACGGAACTGTTTACGACGAACGAACAAAAGAGCGTCAAGCATTCTATTTTGAGGGTGGAATTAAGAGTTATGTAAAGAATCTTAATATTGGCAAAGAGGTATTGGCTGACGAAGTGTTCTATGTCGAGCGGCAAGTTGAGGACTCGATGATCGAAGTGGCAATTCAGTACAACGATACCTATATTGAGACCGTGAGGCCGTTTGCTAACAATGTGCTTACCCCAGATGGCGGTACGCATCTTGTGGGATTTCGTGCTGCGCTGACGCGGGTTATTAACGACTATGCTCGTAAGAACAGCCTGTTAAAAGAAAAAGAGGATAACCTGAGCGGTGATGATATACGCGAGGGCCTAACTGCTGTTATTTTGGTAAAGTTACCCGATCCTCAGTTTGAGGGTCAGACAAAGAATAAACTTGGCAACCCTGAAGTTCGGCGCTATGTCGAACAGGTTATGAACGAATACTTTGCCTACTTCCTTGATGAAAACCCAGATGCCGCTAAAAAGATAGTCGGTAAGGCACTTCTGGCAGCTCGGGCCCGCAAGGCTGCTCGTGCTGCTCGAGACAATGTGCTGCGTAAGGGAGCACTTGACGGCATGGGTCTGCCCGGAAAACTATGGGATTGTTCAAGTAAAAGTCCCGCGGATAGTGAAATATATATTGTTGAGGGTAACTCTGCGGCCGGTTCTGCCAAAGAAGGGCGCGACAACCGCACGCAAGCAATCTTACCTCTACGAGGAAAAGTGCTGAATACTGAGCGGGCACGGCTTGATAAAATGTTTGCCAATAAAGAAATTGTAGCCATGATACAGGCATTTGGGGTTGGTATCGGTGAGCAGTTCGACATCAACGGGCTTCGCTACCATAAGATTATTATCATGACCGATGCTGACGTCGACGGTAGTCACATTTCTACTCTGCTACTGACATTCTTCTTCCGCTATATGAAAGAAATTGTCGAAGGTGGTTATGTATATCTTGCAAAACCGCCTCTCTTTAGCATTAACAAGGGTCAAAAAAAGCAATATGTCTATGATGAGCCACAGCTTGATGAAGCGCTTGAGGCGACGATTGCTGATAGAAGGTTGCGAGGTATTGCAGTCGACGATAGCGAGGACCGCATGAAGCAGGCTGGTGTGACAGTGTCACGATTCAAGGGGCTTGGTGAAATGGACGCCGAACAGCTATGGGAAACGACAATGAACCCCGATAACCGAGTATTAATAAAGGTAAATGTTGAAGATGCTGAACGTGCAGACGCAATTTTTACAAAGCTTATGGGCGATGATGTAACGCTTCGCAAAAACTTTATTCAGTCAGAAGCGAAAAACGCAAAGCTCGAAGAGCTAGATATTTAGAGGTGAAGTATGGACGATGATATGACAACAAACGTACCAACAAATGACGATGATATGGATCTTGATGCTCTGCCCGTAGAGTCAGCGGGTATTGAGCATCGTACTATTGAGAAAGTAATGGAAGATAGCTTCTTCCGCTACTCAATGAGCGTGATTATTGATCGTGCATTACCTGATGTGCGCGATGGACTAAAGCCGGTACATCGCCGCATTCTGTATTCCATGAATGTTAATAATAACCGATCAACAGCGAAGTTTGTAAAAAGTGCGCTTATCGTCGGTGATGTGATGGGTAAGTATCATCCACATGGTGACAGTGCCATCTATAACGCAATGGTTCGTCTTGCGCAACCATGGTCGCTTCGCTATCCACTTATTCAGGGGCAAGGGAACTTTGGTTCGATGGACGGGGACGAGCCAGCAGCAATGCGTTACACGGAAGCTCGCATGGCAAAACTAGCAGATGAGATGCTGGTTGATATCGACAAAGAAACGATTGCTTTTCGCGACAACTATGATGGCTCACGCCAAGAGCCCGTGGTTTTACCCGCAAAAGTACCAAACCTACTACTTAACGGCCAGATTGGCATCGCTGTCGGTATGGCGACAAACATTCCCTCGCATAATCTCAGCGAGCTGGTTGATGCTACAGTCGAGCTGATTGAGAATCGTGAAGTAACAACAGATGATCTTCTAAAACATGTCAAAGGTCCAGATTTTCCTACCGGAGCTACTATTTATGGCGGTGCCCCTATGAGGCAAGCATATCAGACGGGTCGAGGTAGCGTGATGATGCGAGCGGTTGCGGATATTGTTGAAACGAAGAAGGGCAGGCATCAAATCGTAGTAACTGAGGTTCCGTACGGAGTTAATAAGGCCACGCTGATTGAAAAAATCGCCGAGCTTGTTAAGGATAAAAAGATCAATGGTATAAGTGATCTTAACGATGAAAGCGCACGCGGCCAGGTACGCATAGTCATTGAGCTAAAAAAAGACGCATACCCCAAGAAACTTCTTAACCAGCTTTATAAGCTGACGCCACTCCAGACGAGTTTCAACTTTAACATGCTTGCGCTGATTGATGGGGTACAGCCACGGATCTTGGGTCTCAAAGAAATGCTTGAAGAGTTTGTGAAGCATCGTCAGTACGTCGTGCGTCGACGCACCGAATACGAGCTGCGCAAGGCTCGTGAACGTGCACATATTCTGGAAGGTTACAAAATAGCTCTTGACCACATTGACGAAGTTATTAAAACAATCCGCGCCAGTAAGACGCAAGATGAGGCCGAAAAGGCGTTGATCGCGAAGTTTAAATTAAGTGAGATACAGGCTAAAGCGATACTCGCGATGCAGCTTCGCCGACTCACTGGCCTTGAGCGTGAGGCGATTGAGAGCGAGCTCACAGGACTTCTAGCGATGATTAAACGTTTCGAGGAAATACTTGCTGACGAGAATGAAATCCTCGCCATCATAAAGACAGAACTGCTTGAAATGAAAGAGAAGTATGGTGATGAGCGCCGAAGCAAGATTATCAACCATGAATTGGGCAAGTTCAGCGATGAAGAGCTAATACCAGATGAAGATGTAGTTGTTCTTCTTACAACAGAAAACTACATTAAGCGCACACTTGTCAGTGATTATCGACGTCAGAACAGGGGCGGTAAGGGTAAGCGAGGTATGACCACAAAGGAAGAAGATGTCATCGATCAGCTTGTGACCGCATCGACCCATGATTGGCTACTCTTCTTTACAAACAAAGGTCGCGTATTCCGTTTGAAGGCTTATGAAGTTCCGGCTGCCAGCTTGGCCGCTAAAGGTGTTGCTGCAGTAAATCTGCTACAGTTGCAGCCCGAAGAGAAGATTACATCGATTGTGGGTCACTCGAAGAACGCGGGCGAAGAAGGATATTTGTTCATGGCCACTACAAAGGGTACCGTGAAGAAAACACCACTTAAGGATTATGCAAACATTCGAACCAACGGATTGATAACAATCAATCTCGATGCCGGAGATGAGTTGCGTTGGATTAAGCAAACAACCGGTAAAAATGATGTGATAATATCAACATCTGCTGGGCAGGCTGTGCGCTTCAATGAATCCGACACTCGTCCTATGGGTCGATCTGCACGCGGCGTACGTGGTGTGCGACTGAGGCCGAATGATTGTGTTGTTGGTATGGATATTGTGACAAGCGACGACCAGACGCTACTGGTTATTAGCGAGCGCGGTTTCGGCAAGAAGACGAAAGTAGCGAACTTCCCCAGTCATAAACGCGGGGGGGTGGGCATCAAAGCTGCGGTTGTGACGGCAAAAACTGGTCCAATAATGTCGGTCCAAACGATTGAACCAACCATGACAGAGGCGATACTGATATCTAAAAATGGTCAAACGATTCGGCTTAGCCTTGACGATATCAAGCTTCTAGGAAGGACCACCCAAGGTGTGACTATTATGCGACTTGGCGATGGAGATGCGGTTTCTTCGATTGGTATGATGGAAGAGAGTATCAAGGACGATATAGAAGAGAAGGATATCAAATAAGTGAAACTGTCGCCCTACCTGTTAGCAATTGTTTCGAGCTGGGTTGTTGCCCAGGGGAGCAAATATCTGATTGTTGCTATAAAGAGCAAGAATTTCGGTGTATTACGACAGCTATATCTTTCTGGGAATATGCCCAGTGCACATAGTGCAACTGTTATGTCGGTGGCCACTGTCGTCGGCTTCACTCAGGGGTTCGAGTCTGCGCTATTCGGGATTGCGATCATGGTTGCTGGCGTTGTGATGTACGATGCGATTATGGTTCGTCGCTCGGTGGGTGAGCAGGGGCTCGCTATCCAGGAGCTTATCCGTGTTGCAAAAGAAAACGAGCGAGTAACGATTCCCCGTGCCGCTAAGGGTCATACCCCGCTTGAAGTTCTTGTCGGGGCAACGCTTGGCGCACTTATTGGTATTGTTGTCTTTATCGCTACGAAATAACAGATAAAATACCTTGACCAAAGTGATTCTATGCGATATGATGGTTTGAGTCTGATTGCGAGATGGTAGGTATATATCTGTTCAGCAGTTAGGTTTTTTGCGTAATTTAACAATTTAGTTGTGCAATTATCATCGTCAGTCTATTTTTGAGTAGATAGCTTGTTGTTCGAAAAGAGCAACCGGTTTCGAACGATTTACTCGTTCGTGCCGCGTGATGGGAAAACCTTTGGGTTTTCTCATAATCGAAGCGTTTTTTTATGGAGAGTTTGATCCTGGCTCAGGATGAACGCTGGCGGCGTGCCTAACACATGCAAGTCGAGCGGCAGCGAGTTTCTCACTGTTCGCTTCTCGTCTTTCGTGGCAGGAGTAGGGATTTTGTTTACAAGATCCCGTACCTAAAACGAAGGTGAAAGGTTGTATTATTGGTAACTCTTATAATACAAGTATCGAGGAGTGAAGAGTGAGAAATGTCGGCGAGCGGCGGACGGCTGAGTAACGCGTGGGAACGTGCCCCAAAGTGAGGAATAAGCACCGGAAACGGTGTCTAATACCGCATATGATCTTCGGATTAAAGCAGCAATGCGCTTTGGGAGCGGCCCGCGTCGGATTAGGTTGTTGGTGAGGTAATGGCTCACCAAGCCGACGATCCGTAGCTGGTCTGAGAGGATGACCAGCCAGACTGGAACTGAGACACGGTCCAGACTCCTACGGGAGGCAGCAGTGAGGAATCTTCCACAATGGGGGCAACCCTGATGGAGCAACGCCGCGTGCAGGATGAAGGCCTTCGGGTCGTAAACTGCTTTTATAAGTGAGGAATATGACGGTAACTTATGAATAAGGATCGGCTAACTACGTGCCAGCAGCCGCGGTCATACGTAGGATCCGAGCGTTATCCGGAGTGACTGGGCGTAAAGAGTTGCGTAGGTGGTCAGTAAAGCGAATAGTGAAATCTGGGGGCTTAACCTCCAGGCTATTATTCGAACTCACTGACTCGAGAATGGTAGAGGTAACTGGAATTTCTAGTGTAGGAGTGAAATCCGTAGATATTAGAAGGAACACCAATGGCGTAGGCAGGTTACTGGACCATTTCTGACACTGAGGCACGAAAGCGTGGGGAGCGAACCGGATTAGATACCCGGGTAGTCCACGCCGTAAACGATGGATACTAGCTGTTGGAGGTATCGACCCCTCCAGTAGCGAAGCTAACGCGTTAAGTATCCCGCCTGTGGAGTACGGTCGCAAGACTAAAACATAAAGGAATTGACGGGGACCCGCACAAGCGGTGGATCGTGTTCTTTAATTCGATGATAAACGAAGAACCTTACCAGGGCTTGACATCCAGGGAAAGACTGCGAAAGTAGTCTGTGCCTTTTGGAACCCTGTGACAGGTGATGCATGGCCGTCGTCAGCTCGTGTCGTGAGATGTTTGGTTAAGTCCATCAACGAGCGCAACCCTTGTACTTAGTTGTATTTTTCTAGGTAGACTGCCCCGGTAACGGGGAGGAAGGAGGGGATGATGTCAGGTCAGTATTTCCCTTACGTCCTGGGCTAGAAACACGATACAATGGCTAATACAATGCGCAGCAAAGCCGCGAGGTGGAGCAAATCGCATCAAAGTTAGTCCCAGTTCGGATTGGAGGCTGAAACTCGCCTCCATGAAGTCGGAATCGCTAGTAATCGCAAATCAGCAAGTTGCGGTGAATACGTTCCCGGGTCTTGTACACACCGCCCGTCAAACCATGAAAGTGACCAACACCCGAAGTCCGATTCGTCGGCCTAAGGTGGGGGGGCATGATTGGGGTTAAGTCGTAACAAGGTATCCGTACCGGAAGGTGCGGATGGATTACCTCCTTTCTAGGGAGTTACGCCAACAGTTCGAGCAATCAACTGTTGTAGCTAGGTCGGTCTTGATTGTTATGCTGAGCTTACATAACAAAGTAGCCGTGTTTATACGGACAAGACGAAGTTCAAAAAATGAAAATAAGACGGATGAAATTGCACAGCTAAGTTGTTAAAGGAATAGCACCTCTTAAATAGAGGTGCTATTTTTTACTGCTGGTCCTCGACTAGTTTTTGTTGCCGAAAAATAGCCCGAAGAACCAGTTGAGTAGGAGGCTATGGAGGTTGAACATGATAATGAATCCCAATAAGCAAGCAAGTAAACCGTAAAGTCGGTACCGCTCGTAGCTAACGGTCCCATGCCCCAGGGTATCTGCGATTTGACGATACCAAACGACAAGAGCTGCACCGCCCAGTAAGATCAGGCCTCCAATAAAAAATGCACTCCAGCTAAATGTATATACCATATGTGCGTAGTATACCACTTGTCATTTGGTAGGTGATAGAGTAGAATGGTTGAAGCCTGGGGATATAGCTCAGTTGGCTAGAGCACCTGCTTTGCAAGCAGGGGGTCCAGAGTTCGAGTCTCTGTATCTCCACCAAGATAGCGTATGGATACAATCGATACACTCTCTTGGTCTTACGAATGTAAAGGCCACGCACGTTTAGTATGGGGTGAACCAGGCTTTACGTCTGGATCACTCCACCAAATTTTATGGAATGCGGGCGCTTAGCTCAGTTGGCTAGAGCATCTCGTTTACACCGAGAGGGTCGGGGGTTCGAGCCCCTCAGCGCCCACCATGAAATAATATAAGATCCCCGCATCTTCAGGGGCGATTAGCTCAGCTGGTTAGAGCGCGTCACTGCTAGCGGTTACTGAGCGAAGCGAAGTAGATTAAGAATTCATTTTTTCTAACTGTGGGCGATTAGCTCAGCTGGTTAGAGCGCGTCACTGATAATGACGAGGTCGGAGGTTCGAGTCCCTCATCGCCCACCAGTTAGAAGAAATGGGTAAGTCGCTATATGCGCCAGAAGGGCGCTATATAATGACGAGGTCGGAGGTGCGAACTGCCTGGGGGCAGTTCGCAAGGATGTCACTCGAGACAAGCTATGCTTGCCATCGCTGTGCGTCGGGGCCGCGGAACGTGGCCGAGCCCCTCAGCGCCCACCAAGATGCGGTGATTTTTGTTTGGTATACTCGTAACAGTATGAGAAAACTATCCCTGTCATCAGTATCGGTGGCAACAAAAAACCAGAAAGCGTTCATAGATTTAATTGACAAAGAGCCATCTGAAATCAAGATAGCGCTGATAGAGAATGGCGCTGACACCTATCCAGAAAATCGTAGAGAATGGGTTGAAAGAGCACGAAGTATGCTTGAGGCAGTGACCCGAAATATCTCAAGGATCGATCTACGAACTTACGTAGGGAGAAGTAATGAATTATTAACTAAGCTACGACAGTTTGACATGATATGGGTTGGAGGCGGAAACGTTTTCTACCTTAGGTGGCTGAGTGAGGAGGTGGGATTGAAAGAAATAATAAATACACTTTTGAACGAAGGGATAGTATATGGTGGTGATAGTGCAGGGGCAATTCTGGTTTGTCCGACAATTGGGGAGTTCGCATCCGCAGACGACCCTGAAAAAGCGCCCAAAAGGTTTAATGATGGCCTACATATTGTTGATTTTATAGTAGTTCCTCATGCAGATCATAAAAAATATCGTCCGCTTATGATGCACATTCACCAGTTACTGTTGAAAAAACACTACCAGATCGTCATTTTACGTGATGACCAGGCTGTCATAGTTAAAGGCAAAACGATAAAAGTTGTATGAAACCCTTGCATTCTTGTACGAACAGGAGTATATTAGTTCTTTAGTAAGCGAATGTTCATATGAACCTCTGGCGATTTTGGTACAAGTCAATCCGAAACGCGAGAGGATTTTTTATCGCCAAAATTACAACAATTTACCACTGGTAGAGTGCGAGTCGTGGTGGTACGATAGTGTAAGTTAAAAATCTTGAACGCAGACAAAATTACATCAAGCATAAGCGCGATGTGGTGGATATGTGCGCTCAAGCGGAGTCACAGTAATTTAACAATTCATTATGTAAGAAAATTTGTAATGATTGACGGCAGTAGTTGTGAATAACAATTACTAGTTAAGTCAATGCATAAAAAGGTACTCAAGGGCACAGTAGTGGATGCCTAGACGTATATTACCGATGAAGGACGTGGAAGACTGCGATAAGCTTCGGGTAGCTGTCAACAAGCTATTATCCGGAGATCTCCGAATAGGGAAACCTAGTGCGATTAATAACGCATTGTCCATACCTGAATACATAGGGTATGTGAACGGGAACCAACTGAACTGAAACATCTTAGTAGGTTGAGGAAAAGAAAGTAAATAACGATTGCGGGAGTAGTGGCGAGCGAAACCGTACGAGCCCAAACCTTACAAGTTATTGTCTGTTTACAGACAATAACGGTTGATAGACTATTGCTTGCAAGGGGTTGTGATATGACACAAGACCAAGTCAGAGGATTTAACAATTTTGTTGAATAATCTGACTTGTGATTACAGACTATCATCTGTAAATAAGGTAAGAAAACAGCGTGGTTAGCAGAATGAGGTTGAATACTCAGCCAAAGGACGTGAAAGCCGTGTACGCGAAAACGACGCTGACCTTATATGTGTGGTATCGAGTAGGGCGGGGCACGAGAAACCCTGTCTGAATCTGGGAGGACCACCTCCCAAGGCTAAATATAATATACGATCGATAGTGAACTAGTACAGCGATGGAAAGGTGAAAAGAACCCCGGGAGGGGAGTGAAATAGATCCTGAAACTCTGTGCCTACAAGGAGTCGGAGCCGGCTTGTCCGGTGACGGCGTGCTTTTTGTAGAACGATCCAGCGAGTTAATTTTACATGCAAGGTTAAGCCAGTTGGCGGAGCCACAGTGAAAGCGAGCCTGAATAGGGCGAATTAGTATGTAGGATTAGACCCGAAACCGGGTGACCTAACCATGAGCAGGCTGAAGCTTCTGTAACAGGGAGTGGAGGGCCGAACCGTAGTCCGCAGCAAAGGGCCCGGATGACTTGTGGTTAGCGGTGAAATGCCAATCGAACTCGGAGATAGCTGGTTCTCCTCGAAACAGTTTTAGGACTGGCGTCGTGTAATTCGCACATGGGGGTAGAGCTCTGTAAAGGACTGAGGGGAGCAATCCTACTCACCCTTAACAAACTACGAATACCATGTGTTTTATCACGGCAGTTAGAACGGCGGAGCTAAGTTCGTCGCTCGAAAGGGAAACAGCCCAGACCATCGTCTAAGGTCCCTAAATTTACACTAAGTGGGAAACAAGGTGAGATTTCTTAAACAGCTAGGATGTTGGCTTAGAAGCAGCCATTCATTTAAAGAGTGCGTAACAGCTCACTAGTCAAGAGATCTTGCGTGGAAAATGTAACGGGGCTAAGTGTAATACCGAAGACATGGATGCGAGTATAGGACAAAATTTATGGATTATCGATGCTCAATATCTTTCAAATAGTCGATTTTTGGCGAATTTATTTCGCAAAAATTGATTCACCTGAGGGAAAAGAATAGTCCGACAAAATGCTTGTCATTTTGCCGGCACGATAAGAAAAAACCGTAGGTTTTGTCTTATACTCGCGTGGTAGAGGAGCGTTCCTATCTGCAGTGAAGCTGGACTGGAAAGTACAGTGGAGCGTTAGGAAGTGAGAATGCTGGAATGAGTAACCATAAGATAGGTGAGAATCCTGTCGGCCGTAAGAGCAAGGTTTCCTGAGCCATGGTAATCATCTCAGGGTTAGTCGGGCCTAAGCCGAGGCGCATAGCGTAGGCGATGGACATCAGGTTAATATTCCTGAACCGGCGTAGTTTGCACACTGTTCACGGTGAGATATTCGAAGCGGATTCATGGTATGTATCCGTCCAACCGAGCCGGAAGGCAAAGGGAGTGAAAGTTACTTTTCGGAGTGACGATTTTGGAAAAGGCACTGGCTAGAAAAGCAGATGTGCGCAGAGACTATGTCCGCCCGTACCGCAAACCAACACAGGTGCTCGAGTCGAGTAGACTCAGGCTTACGAGAGAACCTTCGCTAAGGAACTCGGCAATACAGCGACCGTAACTTCGGGATAAGGTCTGCCCCCACTTCGGTGGATATAAAGCCGCGTACACTCAGCGAGGAATAACGGTTAAACGGTGCAAGTGTGATGACTTGCACGTGAGTACGCGCCAGTTTGCCTTCGGGTGAATTGTCGTCGAAAAATCCTTTTTAGATAACCAATATTTTTTACTGAGATAGACTAATCAACAGATTAGGCTTTTTGTACGTGAGTCCTTCGTATCTAACGATGTGGGGGCCGCAGCAAAAGAGCCCACGGAACTGTTTACCAAAAACACAGGTCTCTGCGAACACGAAAGTGGATGTATAGGGGCTGACTCCTGCCCAGTGCTGGAAGGTTAAGGGGAGCGATGAGAGTTGCGAACTGAAGCCCCAGTGAACGGCGGCGGTAACTATAACCGTCCTAAGGTAGCGAAATTCCTTGTCAGGTAAGTTCTGACCCGCACGAATGGAGTAATCATGTGGGCACTGTCTCAGCGAAGGACTCGGTGAAAGTGCATTGGCGGTAAAGATGCCGTCTGTCCATACCAGGACGAGAAGACCCCATGGAGCTTTACTACAGTTTTACATTGATCCGGGTTACAACATGTGTAGCATAGTTGGGAGGCTTTGAAGCAGATACGCCAGTATTTGTGGAGCCACAGGTGAAATACCAACCTTGTTGTGATTTTGATCTTACTTTTGCCGTTATCCGGCAAGAGGACCGTGTATGATGGGTAGTTTAACTGGGGCGGTTGCCTCCTAAAGAGTAGCGGAGGCGTTCAAAGGTTGGCTAACTTCGGATGGAAATCGAAGTGATAGTGTATGCGCACAAGCCAGCTTGACTGTGAGGATGACACTCCAATCAGAGACGAAAGTCGGAGCAAGTGACCCGCTGTACGTAACATTTGTTACATGAATGTGGGATCGACAGCGCACACGGATAAAAGTTACCCTGGGGATAACAGGCTTATAGCGCCCAATAGTTCACATAGACGGCGCTGTTTGGCACCTCGATGTCGGCTCATCACATCCTGGAGGGGGAGCACCTTCCAAGGGTTCGGCTGTTCGCCGATTAAAGTGGTACGCGAGCTGGGTTCAGAACGTCGTGAGACAGTTCGGTTTATATCCGGTATGGACGTTAGGAAATTTGAGAGGATCTACCCTTAGTACGAGAGGACCGGGGCGGACGTACCTCTGGTGTATCGATTGTGGCCACCTGCTGCATTGTCGAGTAGCTATGTACGGATTAGATAAGCGCTGAAAGCATATTAAGCGCGAAACTAACCTCAAGATTAGATTTCCCTATGAGGACACAGAGAGACGATCTGTTTGATAGGTGCAAGGTGGAAGTGTGGCAACACATGGAGCCGAAGCATACTAATAGTCCCATTGCCTTTTTATGTTTCAAGACGACTTCACCGTAATCTGTCCTGCCAACTGGCGTAGCCAGTTGCCCGCCAGATTACTTTCGGCGAGCTACATCGTTGCTCTACCTGCGATCTTCACAAGCAGTACCTTTTGTACAGCTTGTTCGGTTCTCGGTGAGCACCTCGTATCTCATTCGAATGAAGCCATCTTGAAATCCACTGTAAAGTGGACTAGACTTAACTAGTAATTGGTGTTCATAACACCGGTCAATTATTTACAATCAACTACATCCGTGCAACAAGGACATCGAAGAAAGGGGTTTGGCCCACCGTGGAGATATACGGGTCCAAGCGCTTCAGACCCCCTTCTTCGGTGCCCATGGCGATGAGGAAATACCTGTTCTCATTCCGAACACAGAAGTCAAGCTCATCAGCGGCGATTATACTGCCACAAGTGGGAAACTAGCACGGTGCCGAATTTTCAAGAAGACCTCCGAAAGGAGGTTTTTTTGTAAATTCGATTTTTGGTATTTCCCGCTTTTGCGCAGTATAAGCCCGACGGCGGATAAAATAAGGAGGCGAGCGAAAAGAAAACTCGTTTTATTTTCCGAGACGACGCAATTTTACATCTTTGCAAAGCAAAGATATTATACTGCCACAAGTGGGAAACTAGCACGGTGCCGAATTTTCAAGAAGACCTCCGAAAGGAGGTTTTTTTCTTTTACTTTTCGATGTTGATTTTGATGAAAAACCACGGAACAATTCCAATGGTTATGCCAAGCTTATTAATTTTGGTCATATTTTTGCAGCAACGCCCTTGGTCAAATGAATTATACCATATAAAAAACACCTCCATCAAGGAAGGTGCTTTTGTGGTGGATTCTTGGATCTCGCAGAAAGCAAGAATCCTTTTTGTAATGAATCTCGTAGTTTTTCAAGATTCAAACAGGTGCTTCCTTATAATAACTCACCAGCAGCATAAGTACAATAGTTTTTATATCATAAAAATATTGACTGTAACCATTGACATTTTGTATCGTTTGTGCTAATATTATTTCATACACATCTCAGATGTGAGGTAAAGCGAGGGTTTTGACGAACCGTAACAGGGGTAGTCAGAGCCCTTTTAATAATCGCCCTTCAAGAGGGCAGGGAGAACCTACTAATGGCAGGAACTAAAGCTGGTGGCATCAAGGCCGCACAAAAGAATTTGGCTAAAGACCCAAACTTTTACGCAAAAATTGGCGCAAAAGGTGGTCGCAACGGTCATACGGGCGGTTTTGCCGCTAACCCAGAACTTGCTCGTATTGCAGGTGCCAAGGGTGGCCGTATTTCACGCCGCACTAAAAAAAGCTCTGATAAATAATCAGATATAGCGCAAATAAATAGTCGACTCTTCAGGGGTCGACTATTTGTTTGGGCTATAGCGACGTAGATGGCAGTTTCGCGCTTCATTAACGCGCCATTGGTGGCTGCAGGCAATACATACGTAGGTAAACTGGCGAGCTGTTTCGACGCCAGTTGCATTACAGCGGGGACAGAGTGAACGCGCATGAAGCCAATCACGATACGTGTCTACCGACTGATCGATAGTGTCTGGATCAATAGTAATTCCATAGTGGGAACTATTCTTTCGAGCCCACTCCCAGGCGTCACGCTCCATTTCCAGTAGCTCAATACTGTTAGTGTATTTTCCATGGTTCAACCAAGCGTGGCCAGCCTCATGCAAAAGAAATGCTACTACTTCACTGTCGGTCGGGTCATAGGTGATACAGCGCTCAAGGTGATTCCACTGAAAAGCAGTACCGGTTTGAAAGCGAATAGGAGAAGCGACACTTTGATCGAGTCGCCAGCTATTTTTTAGCTTTCTTACTAGTAAGGTAATCTTTGCCATAGTAGTAACATCCATAAATAACTGCTTCTTCGGGATGAACAGCCTGAATAATCTTGGGACAAGCAATGTGTGGAGGTAGGTGTTCAAGTAGAATATCGCGCAGGTATGTTCCATAGCGTTCAAAATAGGTACCAACACTCCCGCCAATAATGATGATGTCGGGCTGAATTGTAGGAATCACGACCAGAAAACCACGACTCATGCGGTCGGCGATCTGTCGCCAGGTGCGTTTACTGGTGATGTCCCGTGCGAACTGTTTGTAGGTCGCTACAATTGCATGGCCACTGGCGAACGACTCCCAAATGCGTACTTTGCCATCGTACTCAAGCGGAATATGCCCGATTTCACTAAACCGCATGCCATGATCGAGCTTACCATCAACTACCAACCCCCCACCAATACCAGTGCTAATGGTGACGTAGAGCGATGAGACGGGAATAGATGGCAAACTGCGAGTTTCGCCCAGAGCGGCAAGTTTGGCATCGTTTTCGATAAACAAAGGTACACCCGGCAAAAGATCGTGTAGTTTTTTGCCTAGATCAAGGTTCTGCCACGGCAAATTACCACACCATTTTATAACCCCAGCATCAACTACCCCAGGGATAGCGAGCACTACGACTTCGACTTTGTCTGGTTCGTACTGTTCACGCACGATCTTTTTTAGCTGCGCAACATACTGACTTGGATCAGAAGGGGTAGGAAATTTTATCGATTCACCAATTTTGCCGTGCGCACTAAACGACGAAATAAGTGTCTTTGTCCCGCCGGTATCGATTGTGACTATCATAGTACCAGTGTAGCATACCGCATCTGTTGCGTTTAGTTGCAAAATATAGTATAGTCAGGTAAGTTACTTAAGAGGTGAATAGAATGGCACAACAAATGCACAAAGGTACGATTGTGGGATATGTGCTGGTGGGGGCGCTGCTGCTGGCACTGGTTGTCGGCGGGATCTTCGTGGTAAAAAACTACGCGACAAAAAATAACACAGGCAATGAAACTAATAAGGTAGTCGAAGATACTGTCACACAGTCGAACGAGGCCTTGTCTTCGACTAATACTGATCTGGAGCAAGCACTAAAAAACCAAGCTTCGCAGCAAAAACAGACAGATTCGCCGGCAAAGAGTTCTTCTACGGCGACGACTAGCGATTCATCCATCACCTCGACGAGCAATCATCTCCCAACTACTGGTCCCGAAGACTTGATTATCCCCCTCATTGGAGCTACGCTGTTGGCTGGCACAGCGGTCTCTTATGTGAGGTCTCGGTCGCTCATCTAGACAGATGACGTCCACTAGTGTACAATAGGCAACAATCTCGGTGCGCGTTTGTTTGAAGTGCGCCAAGAAAATATTAACTTTAAGAGAGGAGTGTTGATGGTTCTGTTCGCGCCTGTCGCGACATTACCCATTGATACCGTATAGTATGACAAAAAATTTAGTAACGATGGACGAGCTAATGGCTGGCGATAGTGTTAAGCAAATCGCTGCTGGCGAAGTTATAACGGGTCATGTGCTATCAGTACGTAAGCACGAAGTGTTGATCGATTTAGGCGCACAAGGTGTTGGTTATGTTCCACGCCGTGAAGTCGGCTTTAGTCGTCAGCTGGCCACCGGTGACGAAGTAACTGCCAGTGTTGTTGACGTAGAACTTGACAATGGTTATAGTTTGCTGAGCCTTCGTAAAGCTGCAAAAGATCGGGGTTGGGAAGAAATTTCTGTCAAGATGGAAGCAGGTGAAATTATCGAGGTTGCTCCGTACGATGCAAATCGTGGTGGTATGTTGGTTGAATACGAAGGCGTGCGTGGCTTCTTGCCAGTATCGCAACTATCTGCCGAGCATTACCCGCGAGTCGGTAGTGCCGACAAAGACGAGATTCTGCAGCGCTTGAATGCTCTGGTGGGTCAGAACCTTAAAGTTCGTATTTTGGACTGTGACCGCAAGACGAACAAGCTTATCTTTAGTGAAAAAGAAGCCATCAAAGACGGTCTCGCTGCTCGGTTTGAGCAGCTGAAGATCGGTGATACTGTCACCGGCGTCGTCACCGGTGTTGTCGACTTCGGCGTCTTTGTCAATGTCGATGGTATAGAAGGTCTCGTGCATATCAGCGAAATAAGCTGGGAGCGTGTCAACAATCCAGCTGATTATGTAAAAGTTGGTCAAAATATCGATGCCAAAATCATTAGCATCGACAAAGAACGCCTTAGCCTTAGCATGAAACAGCTCACAAAGGATCCATGGCTCGACGAGGTCGACACATTTAAAAAGGGAGACAAAGTTGAAGGTACTGTCACACGCATAACACCGTTTGGCGCCTTTGTGCAGATTAGTCCAGCGGTCGAAGCGCTGGTTCATATTAGCGAACTAGGCAGTGGTGAAGGTGTTGACCCGGAAAAAGTGTTTACACTTAACGAACGCAAAGAGTTCGTCGTGCTTGATATTGATAAAGAAAACCGCAAGATTTCACTGAGTCTTGCCGACAAGAAAAAGAAATAACCGTGTAACAAACGGATAATTGTCCCCACCAAGCTGGGACGGAGAGGAGCAGGATATGAGTCAACCAGAAAAAGTGTTGGTCATCGCAGATTCAATCACTGTCGGAGAGCTCGCAGAAACGCTCAACTTACCAGTTACCCAGCTTGTAGGAGAGTTATTTAAAAACGGTATTGTTGCTACCATCAATCAACGAATTGACTTTGAGACAGCTCAGATTATTGTTGAAGAGCTAGGAATTGATGTTGAGCTGAAGCGCAAGGAAGTTGAATCGACAACCGCGCAGCGTCTTCATAAACCGTCTGAACGTGCCGTCGAGCGGCCACCGATTGTCGCCGTTATGGGCCATGTTGATCATGGAAAAACAAGTTTGCTCGACGCGGTTCTCGATATGAAAACGGTTGCCGGTGAAGCTGGAGGCATCACACAGCACATTAGTGCCTACCAGACTGTCCGCAAAGGACGTCCCATCACACTGCTTGACACGCCCGGTCACGAAGCATTTGCCGCTCTACGCCAGCATGGTGCTGCGCTTACTGACGTTGTGGTGATTGTCGTGGCTGCGGATGACGGAGTAAAGCCACAAACTGTAGAAGCTATTCGCTTTGCCCGTGATGCCAACGCTAAAATTGTCGTCGCACTCAATAAAATGGATAAAGAAACTGCCAACCCCGAAATGGTCAAGGCACAGCTTGCAAGTGAGCACCATCTAAACCCAGAAGAGTGGGGTGGCGATACGGTTATGGTGCCAGTGAGTGCTAAAACGCGCGAAGGAGTCGACAAGCTACTCGATATGGTACTGCTTGTGGCTGACATTGAGGAGTTAAGGGCGGATATTGACGTGCCGGCAGAAGGTCTGGTGATTGAGGCGCACATGGAAATTGGTCGTGGAAGTGTAGTAGGTCTTTTGGTTGAGCAGGGGGTGCTAAAACCTGGGCATTTCCTGGTCGCTGGTACGAGCTACGGAAAGGTTAGAACACTACTTGATTTTACTGGTAAAACACTGAAAGAGGCTGGCCCTTCGACCCCTGTTACGGTGACTGGCTTTAAAGAACTTCCACAGTTTGGTGACGTGTTTGGTATCGTAAAGAATGAAAAAGAGGCCAGACTACTTGTTGAGAGGGCCAAGATTGAGCGCGAGCGACACGCCGCCAGCACCAATGTCACGGGCGCAGATTTATTGAAAATGATGACCCAAAAGCACGATACACAGGAGATTAATGTTATTGTCAAAGCCGATGTTCAGGGATCGCTTACCTCTGTTATGGACAGTTTACGTCTTGTTGACACAAAAGGCGAGATCAACCTGAGGATTATTGGTAGCGGTGTTGGTAATATCAACGAAAGTGATGTCCGTTTGGCGGCAAGTAGCAATGCAATTATCTATGGCTTTAATATCATACTACCACCAGCCGTCAAGCGACTGGCTATGCGCGATAAGGTGCAAATTCGTCTGTACAAAGTCATTTATGAATTGCTCGATGATGCCAGGAGTAGTATGGAGGCCATGCTTGCACCGGCTGTGGTAGAAACTGAGCTCGGTACACTGACTGTCAAGGGCGTATTCCGTACCATGAAAGACGAAATCATCTGTGGTGGTGAAGTGAAGAGCGGCAAAGTGACTCCCCACGTACTCGTGCGCGTGAAGCGCGGCGAGGAGCAGCTGGCGGAAACAGAAGTGACTAGCGTGCAGCGCCAGCAAATCGAAGCCAAAGAAGTATTCGAAGGCGAAATGTGCGGACTAAGCCTCAAAACCAGCAAAAAAGTGCAGCTCGAAATTGGCGATACGCTTGAATTCTTCACGCGTGAGCTGGTGAAACGAACACTTTCATAGTTATACGTAGGTAGTATGCAACGAACTAATAGTGCCCTCGGCGACGTGGGTTCTATTATTACTACAGAGTATTGACTTTTTATCATGTTTATGCTAGTATAAAAGTATAGACAGACTATCTGTTAATTAAGGAACGATATTCACCACTATGGCACGCAAGAATCACGAATCATCGAGTAAGGGTCGTCACGACCTTGATGAATCATACGAGCGCCTACAAGCGCTCCGTGCTGAGCTTGTGGGTAATTCCGAACCTCAATCAGATGATGCTGACCAAGAGGTTGGTGATACGTTTGATGACACTTACCAAGACGTACCCGCTAAAACTGACGAAGAAATCGCCCGTGATGTTGCACCTAGCCTCGTGCCGTTTCTCGACGATATCACCATTCATATTAATGCCGACAAAGCCGATTTTACAGGCGATCTAAAAAAGTGGAGTTTAGTAAGGGCGCAGCGTAACGCGCTTGTCGAGTCAGGTGCCTACGCCGGCGAAGACGTCGATGGTATGACAAATGAGCAAGTGAAATTACTCCTTGCCGCCGCCTATGCTGCTCGCCGCGAGGCTCGTAAAGCCGAGCAACCTACCGAAGTAAAAGACCTGGAAGCCACTAAACAGCAAGAGACAGAGCCACTCAGTGATGAGTCACTCGCAATTCTAGCCCGCCTAGAAAAGGCGCTTGCAACAACAGGTAAACCAGCGGCAACGACCAAAGCTAGGCAAAAAAATCAGCCAAAGTTTCCTCGGCGCTCAGACGGCGGTGTCAATCAATCAACACTTGATGCAATGGAGAACACCACTCGTGTATGGGAAATCGATGAACACAATCCAGACTACGAAGAGGCAGCGCGCTACCGGCGCAAAACAGCTCGCGGTACTGCACCAAAAGGCGCAAGCTCACCTGCAGTGACCACCCCTGGATTTGCAGGTGTGGCACCTACACCTCCGCCAGTGCCAAGGCCTCGTCGCACTGCTGCGACTGCTTCGCCTCGCACGGTCGATCCGCGACTTGCTAGTACCATTAGCTACGATGCTCGCGGTCACGCCCACTGGCAAAAGGGTATCGCTGACAAGGGCGGTAAGTTCGCTCATAATGGTCACATTGATACGATTCTTGGTGGCTATGATGAGCGTGAGCGCCAAAATGCACTGTATGCAGAAGCCCAGAAAATCCACATGGCTGTAGCTGATATTGATGCAGAAATTGCCATAGGTTCAGCTCCTGATGACATAGCAATTATGCGCCGGCAGTTGGTTGCTCACCATGCCTTTGGCGCAGATACTGCTCTTAAGGTGGGTAACATGTCAGACGAAGAGGTAAAAGAGTTTGTTAGCTACATGCGGACAGCGCACGATAAAGCTACCATAGCGCCTGCTTCATCGGCCGTACCTACCGATCCACTCGATGCTCTTTCGGCTGGCACTTACGTTCCTGGGCCTGCTCCCGCCGATCCGCTTGACGCACTTGCGGTCGGTACCTATGTACCAAGTGCTGCTGCGAGCCCAGTTGACCCACTCGATGCGCTTGCCGCAGGTACGTATGTGCCAGCAACGACAGGTGATATTCTGGCAGCTCTTGCGACCGGCACTTATGTTCCCAGGGGCGAAATGGGCACGGCCATGTCACCCGAAATTACTGCGATGATGAACGAGTTGTCGGATTACCGCGACACCTATGCTCGACTAACCGCCAAGGACCGCACCTCTTATGTTGGTCGCTTTTTGTCGGATGATTCGCGCCGTACTCGATTTTTGCGCCGCATGCCATTTGTGGCACGTGCCCTTGACGCCTGGAACGAACGTCGTTCTGAGGCAATCGACGATGCTCGCATGGAGTATGAGGTACGTATCGATCGGCTTATTGGACGACTCGATGCAATTGCCGGCACGCCTACCGACCGCAGTAGTCGGCAGCGCCGCGCACTGCTAAACGAAAGCTTCCAGCTTGAGATACGCATCAGCGATTATATTAAAGAGCGTGGCGGCGAGTATGCCGGTATGTTCACGACGTGGTGGATGAAACAAGAAGGCGACACGAGCAAATGGAAATGGCGCTCACGCCTTAAAAAAGTTGGTGCTGTTGCTGCTGCAAGCGGTGTTGTCGCCTTTGGTGCAGGCTTCCTTGTGCCGGGTGCTATCTTTGGTCTCGCTACCGGTACGGTCGCTGGCGGTATAACTGGCGGGTTGCTTGGTCGTAGCGTAACGCGTCACCGCGGTAATGCACGGGTCGCTGTGGGCCGGGGTGGCCAAATGGACTATGCTGATGTTGAAGCTGCGTATAGCACTAACCGTCAGTTCGATGCCCTTCGTGCAACCACTACGGCTGGTGCCAGCACACTGACCGAGCAAGTAGAAGCCAAAACCACTGAAGAAATGGTTCGTAACCGCCGCCGCTTACGCTCGACCGTAGCGGTTGGAAAATTAGCTGGTGGTTTGAGTGGGCTTGGCGCTGGGCAGCTACGTGCTCCACTGGGATCATCTCACGAGGTCTCAGCTTCCGCAGGGGATGGGACAAACAGTACTGGTCCGGCTCATGACGGCGCGACTCCTGGTGCTAATGAAGGGATCAATCCGAGCGATCGCTATCAAACCCTACCTCACCCAGAACTAACAGGCAATACATTCTATGTTGAGTCAGGCAACGGACTTATCCGTGAGTGGAGCCAGTGGGCAGGCGCCAACAATCATTCGATTGACTCTGAAACCGCCAAGCAGCTTCATGCTGCCGTGCGCCAACACTTTGGTGACAAAGGCATTTTAAAGCAACTCGGCACCTACGTCCAAAATGGCGACCTGCGTATTGCTCGGTCTGGTATGACGAGTTGGGCTGATGGTGTGCCTGAATTTGCACAGCAATGGCTTGCTGCTCGTGGGAAGTGGTAAACTGTAGTTAGCTATGACTGACGAAGCAATCATCGAAAAACTAAAACTCGGCACCCATGACCCTGACATCTTGGCCCTCAGCATCGCTCAGGCGCGAGAACTTATCGAAATGAGAGTTTCTCATTTATTGGAGCGCACAATGACTGACGAGCAGCGGAACGAGTTTACGGCGATTAAGGATGGACCGCAAGAAACGGTGGTAGCGTGGATTGAGCGCGAGTTTGGCGACATAGACAACCTCCGCCAGACAGTGTTTGAAGATTTAGCAGATGAACTTGCTGCTGACGCATCGCGTGACAGCTCTTACTAGTATGGTATACTGAATACTAGCTAATAAGGGAGTATGTGATGTTTCAGTTGGATGACAAATTTTTGCAAGATGTGGGTCTGGGTACACTGCCAGCTGAGCAGAAGCAAATGTTTCTTGATCACTTCCGTGAGCAATTGGAACTTCGTGTCGGGACGCGCCTTAGTGAAGGCTTGAGTGATGCTCAGCTTCAAGAATTTGAATCATTTATTGATCGAAATGATGAAAAAGTAACTACGTGGTTATCGGCGAATGTTCCTGAATATGAGCAAGATCAAATCTATCAGCAACTGAAAGCAGGCGCTCCTGCTGAAATTCCACAAAATGTTATTTTGGCGGAGTATGCATCGCTCAAGTGGCTTGGGCTTAATCGACCCGACTACCGTCAAGTAGTCGCCCAGACTATGGAAGAGCTGAAAGCCGAGATTATCGCTAACCGTGATGCGATTTTGGGTGTAGCGCCTGGCGACCAACCGCAAGCTGCTTAAAATCGGTAGCCGCGTAAAAATTCTGCTGTCGACATGCGTTTGCCGCTGGGAGCGATAAGTTCATCAATCGATAAAAATGCACCGTTTTTGCACTCGATATCGAGTGCTGTTTGCTGTGTCATGACGGCGTGAGCCTTGGTGACGATAACCGTATGGGGACCAAGCTGTAGCCGAGTGCGTGGGTAGCCTAGGTGGGCACGGATACGTGCTTCGGCTTCACCGGGAGTGAGGGTTTGGGGATCTAATAAACTATCACCTTTTTGTAAGAGATGGCAGTAGGTTGCATCTGCTTCGTCTTGGGGTGTGGGCTGAAGCGAGCCGTCGATGATACGAGGGAGGTACTGTACCAAAAGATTAGCTCCTAGCGTGAACAACGTATCGTAGAGTTCCGGCTTTGTCTCGGTCTGATCAAGCGCATAGGGAACTTGAACATAAATAGGTCCTGCGTCCATTGCTTTTACGAGTTTCATGATTGTCACACCAGTTTTTGCATCGCGATGCTCGATTGCCGACTCAATGGGGGAGGGACCGCGGTAGAGGGGGAGTAGCGAAGGGTGGACATTGATAATACCTGGGCTAAATAGTGACAGTATGTAATTGGGTATGATTTTGCCATACGAAACGAGCACGCCAACAGGCTTTTCAATTGTTGAGAGTGGCTCGATAAGCTCGTCGAGTTTTTGGGGCTCAAGCACAGTGATGTCCTGGGTGAGGGCATAGGCTTTCACAGCCGAAGGGACTAGTCTGTGACCACGTCCTTTTGGTGTGTCGGGCTTGGTGACGACGGCGGCTATGTGAAAGTTATGCTCTACCAGGGTGCGTAGGGCGATTAAGCTATGATCTTCAGTTCCAAAGAAGACTATGTTCGACATCTTTTTCATAACTAAGGGGCTGGAGTTCGCCTTTCTCATCCAATCGATAAAACGCATCTCGTGCATCTCTAATGTGGTCAACAAATACAATACCATTTGTGTGATCGATTTCGTGCTGGATAACGCGAGCGAGAAAGCCTTCGGCTTTAAAGCGCACTTCGTGACCTTCAAGGTCGAGCGCTTTTACTCGAACTTTTGTATAGCGAGGTACGCTACCGTAATAACCATTGACACTCAAGCAGCCTTCAAAATCGGCGACTCTTTGTCCTTCAAACTTCACAATTTCTGGGTTGATAAGTGTCACAAACTCTCGGTTTTCTTTGTGGTCAAAATCGCTCCGCACAATAACGACACGATAGAGGTGATCGACCTGCACAGCTGCAAGGGCAGCACTGATTTCATGGGGACGAGAGTCTTCCCAGTCGAGGCTGGCGTCGATCATGTCTTTGGCAAGTTTGCGAACATCGTCAGTCACTACATGAACGCGCTGCGATTTTTGACGCAGATGAGTATTCGGTAGGGTGATAATTGCTTCCTTCTTCACTCCAGTTAGTATACCTGATGTGCCCAGCAAATTATAGAGAAGGGCCAGAGAATAAATTACTTTTCAAAACGCCCCGTTACCCACGAAAGTTCTGATTGCCAGTCGCGGCTTGTGCACGAAAATCCAGGACTTCCTGCTATCTTTGTGGCGCCAGTAGTTTCGGTTCGTAGTACGCCAATGACGTAGTAGTTTCCTTTTGTCGCGTCGCAGCCGTTGGTTCCAGCAGTATAGTAGTTGTAAACGTACGTAAATTTACTGTTTGTACGGTCGACGGTTATGTCGTTACCATTAGCGTTGTTGGTAGGGTCAACCGGCATACTTGATTGTCCGGCGATTGAATCGAGTGAATCGAGGAATTGGCCAGCCGCTTCCCTGGCGGAGGATTCCCAGCCATTTTGTGCACCAAGTCCGCTATAAGCTACTACCGGGTAAGTCTGATTAAAGGACTTGTAAGCGTCAAGTGTTTTTACGTACATACTCATGTCGGCAAGACGACGGTCATCGCGAGCGCGCGCTTGCACATTGCGATAGGTAACGAGTGTAATAGAGGCAATGATGCCAATAATGACTACCACAAACATAAGCTCAACAATTGTAAACCCAAAACGAGTGGATCGTTTAGCCATACACGTAGTATAGAGGGATGATGCTTGTGATTACAAGAGGCTTGGTGGGTCGATGTCGACATACCAGTGTGTCATAGGAACGGTCTGGGTGAGGGCGAGAAGCTTACTCCTTGAGGTAGACTTAATAAGAAGCTGCCATCGATAAGTGTTGTGTTGAAATTCATAGAATGCTGGCACTGGCCCAAGTATCGATACGTCAGGATAATTTTCACGAAGTGCGTGCGCGAGGGCAGCGGCATGTTTGACGGCAGATGACTCCGTTTTATAAACGCACGTGAGCTTTAGAAGGAAAATAAACGGGGGGAATGCGTCATGACGACGACGCGCGAGCTCATAATCGTAAAAACGCTCGTAATCCTGCATAATACCCAGTTGTACGGCTGGAGCATCTGGCTGGTAACTTTGAACAATGACCGATGTTGCGTGCGACGAGCGACCAACGCGACCCACTACTTGTGAAAGTAATTGGAATGTGCGCTCACTGGCTGCATAGTCTGGTAGTGCTAGCCCAGCATCTGCCTGGACAACCCCAACAGTACGTAAGTGGGGGAGATCGAGACCCTTGGCAATCACCTGTGTGCCAACAATGATGTCGATTGTGCCGTCGTATACGGACTGATAGCTTTTGGCGAGCGTCGCGTCGCTCGTAGAGTCACCATCAAATCGAGCGATAGTACTAGAGGGGAATAGTTTGCGCAGTTCACTCTCAATTAACTTTGTCCCAATACCCCGGTGAATAATGTTAGTATGATGGCACTGTGGGCAGGATGTTGGAACTCGAATGGCTTTAGCGCATATGTGGCAAATGAGCTTGTGTAAATCACTGTGAAGTGTCATAGGGATTGTGCATTGATCACAGAGGGCTGACCACCCGCATTCTTCGCACAGCGTGATGCTAGCACTGCCGCGGCGATTGTGAAAAATAAGTACTTGTTTGCCATCTTTTAGTGTAGATTCTACTTGCTTGAGCAGCAACTGCGATAAAAACCTGTGACTACCAAATGATGAGCGCTTTGTCATATCAACTAGTGATGCAGAGGCTTTTACAGCGCCAGGCTGAGCAATCTGCGGCAGCGAAACTACCGGACGGCCTGCGGCTCGTGCTAGGTAAAGCTCACTCACGAGGGGAGTAGCCGTGCCCTGAACGACGCGGGCATTGTGCTGGGTAGCAAGGACGCTCGCGACTCGAAGCGCAGAGTATTTCGGTGACTGGTCTTGGCGGTAAGATGGTTCGTGGGCTTCGTCAATAATGATAGTGCCGAGGCTTTTGACAGGAGAAAAAAGAATAGAGCGTGGTCCAATGATGACCACCGGCTCAGTCGACTGTAGGATACGCGTCCATAAACGGTGGCGCTCGGCTTCAGTTTGAGCTGAGTGTGAAACAAGCACGGTGGCGAAGTGGTTGGTAAAATCTGCAACAAGTTGAGAGGTAAGGGCGATTTCGGGTACGAGGACAAGTGCGGATCTGCCTTGCTTTAGGCAATCGCGCACAAGCTCTATATACACAGCAGTTTTACCGCTTCCGGTAACACCGTGCAGTATGCCGGTGCCAGGCGACATGGTAAGAAATATTTCAACTGCTTTTTGCTGAGATTTATTGAGTACAAAATTTGTTCGATTCCGATGAATTACAGATGAAGAATGGACAACTTCACGTCGTTTTTTGGTGATACCGCGTGGAAGCATTGCTTGTAAAACCAAAGCCAAATGTGATGAATAGTACGAAGCTATCCATTCAGCGGTCGCTACTAATGACCAGGGTAAAGTGGGTAGTGGAAGTGGCGCGAGTGGTTTTGTGGCATATACTGGCCGTTTGACTACTGCCATGATGATACCGACAAGTTGCTGCTTTCCAACGGGTACAACAACAAGCTGGCCTTTTGCTAACCTGGAATCGTAGTGATACGTGAATACTGCCTGATCTGGTCGAACGATTTTGGTTGGTGCTACCTCGTAATAATACATAGCTCCCTAATTATACCTGTATTTCTGTGTCGAAGACTGCTACTATAAGCATATGTATTTTGAGAGCAGGGCACAAGCTGGGCAGATGTTAGCTACTCAGCTATTAGAAAGATATCGCTACGAAAACTGTGCCGTGGTGGCGCTCAGCGATGGTGGCGTGTTGGTTGGTGAGCAAATTGCTTCGCAGCTTCACTGTATTTTGACGATGCTTGTGACTGAGGGGATAGAAGTTCCTGGTGAAAGTACGAGCTTTGGTGCCGTATCGCAGGCAGGTAACTTTACCTATAACAGCGATTTCTCGGCAGGTGAGATAGATGAGTATACTAGTGAGTTTCACGGCTACTTAGAAGATCAGAAACGCCAAGCATTTAATCGAATCAATCGTCTTATTGGTGATGGCGGATTGATTGGCAATGATATGTTGCGCGAGCGCGTCGTGATACTCGTGGCCGACGGATTCAGTGATAGCGCGGTTCTTAGCGTGGCACTTGATTTTCTAAAACCAATTCGTATATTACGACTAGTAGTGGCTGCCCCTGTAGCGACAATACCTGCTGTCGATAGAATTCATATGATTGCAGATGAAATTCATGTGCTTGATGTGAAGGAGAACTATATGGGAACGAACCATTATTATGAAGATAACGCTGTGCCATCGCACGAAGAAACCATCGCGAAGATTAATCAAATTGTGCTAAATTGGCGCTAAACGGACTTGCAAATGCTTGGCGGTAAATGTAGAATAAAAAGCAACAGTATTCAGGGAAGTGGACAGGAAAGGGTTCGATGTTAGACGTTTTTATCACATCTAGGGTGCGACGAAAAATTGTGGTGGTATACGCCAAATATCCTGATTTTCACACCCATGTGCGTGGTCTTGCCAAGCTTATCAAGGAAGATCCGGGTAATATTCAGCGTGAATTAAAGCGACTCGAAAAAGTTGGGTTTTTGCTTGGTGAGAAGCAGGGGAACACCAAAATATACTCTACTAATAAGCAGTTCCCGATATTCAAAGAACTGCAAAGTATCGTTATAAAGTCTCAGCAGCAATCAAGTGCCGGGCGGCCAAAGCGCACAACTACTGATATTCAGTCATGACGTTGTTCGAGCGGATTCTTGAGGCGCGCGGGTTTGACGAACAAACGCGCGATATTTTTTTGCACCCTCGCTATGAAGATGGACACGACCCGTTTTTACTGCCCGATATGACTAAGGCGGTTGAAAGGCTGGTTCGAGCGCGCGAAGCTCAAGAACACATCACTATTTACGGCGACTACGATATCGATGGGCTCACCGCTACCACAGTGCTAGTAGATGCACTCGCTGCGTTTGGTTTCCGACATGTCACTACATTCATCCCTAATCGATTTGTCGAAGGCTACGGCATGACGGTTGCGGCGGTCGAACGAATTGCACAGGAGGGCACGCAGCTCATCATCACTGTTGACTGCGGTAGCATAAGCGAGCGCGAGATTGTGAGGGCGAAGGAACTGGGCGTAGACGTAATTGTGACCGACCACCACAACGTAGTGCCGACGCAGCCACCGGCAGTGGCGGTGATTAACCCAAAGCGGCTCTTGCAAGACTATCCTAAACGCTACCAAAACCTTCGACTTATGAAGCAAACACCAAAAAAGCCACTCTATCCATTTCTCGATTTACCAGGGGTGGGGGTGGCATTTAAATTGGTGCAGGCCTTGCAGACACGGCTGGATGGCCTCGCATATGGCCAGGAAAAATGGCTGCTTGACCTTGTGGCGCTGGGCACCGTGTGTGATGTGGTGACACTCGTCGATGAAAATCGTACTCACGTGTACTGGGGGCTAAAAGTGCTCGCCAAGACTCGACGTCCAGGACTGAAGGCACTGATGACAGTAGCGGGTGTCGAGCCGCATACCGTTAACGCGCGAGCATTGGGGTTTGGGCTAGGCCCGCGGATGAACGCTGCGGGGCGACTAGAAACGGCACGCATTGCCCAGGATATGTTGCTAGCGAGCGACGGAATGAAGGCGCTTGAACTAGCTCAGGAACTCGACAGGCTCAATGCCAAGCGCCGGGCTGACCAAGATGTTATCGTCGCTGGGGCTGTGAAGCAGGCCGAAATGTATGAAGACCAGAGCGTGCTTGTCGTCAGTCATGCGGACTGGAACCACGGGATTGTAGGGATTGTGGCGGCGAAATTGCTTGAAAAGTATAAAAAGCCAACCTATGTGCTACAAGAAATGGGTGATGAGTCTAAGGGATCGGCCAGAAGCTACGGCGATTTTAGTGCTGCCGATGCAATTCGGGCAAACCAACACCTAGTTACTAAGGGGGGTGGGCATAAGCTGGCAGCAGGAGTGACATTGCCGACAGCCAATATTGAAGCATTTCGCAAAGGCGTTAATGACTACTTTGCATCGCTCAAGCTTCCTACGCAGCCACCATTACTGCTGGCACGAGCCGATGTAACTGTGGCTGATTTTACAGAAATTAACGAAGCATTAGTGGAGCAATTGTCGAGTATGGAGCCGTTTGGCAATGGCAATCCGGAGCCAATTTTACGTGCCGATGCCGTGACAGTGACGGCTTGTCGAAGTATGGGCAGCGACGGACAGCACTGTAAGCTTGAGGTGGAAGATAAAAACGGCAGGCGACTACAGCTGATCGCGTTTCATGCCGAGAAAGACTGGTATGCCGAACTTGGCAAACGGGTAGATGTGTGGTTTACGCCACTTATTAATGAATGGCGCGGCGTGCGGAGTGTCGAAGGCAGGCTGGTTCGGCTTGAACACGGCTAAGCTTGCATATCCTGGCAAGGTATTCGTATAATCACCAACTACTGCACATCGACAACAAGGGAGTAAATGCGTGGGAATGCAGGTGGCTGGACACCATGTGCTGGCGCAGGTGCGCGAAGTTCCAAGCTTCGAACAAGTGCAAGCCGCAGTCGATACGGGAGCAGCTGTCGCACTTGGCATAGCTTGTTACTGCGACTGTGTAGAGTCATACGCAACCATTGAGCTACATAACCTGCGCGACACATATGAAGCCGATAGTGGCTATAGCTTTACGGGCAACTACCTGTCGGCTGCCGTGCACGATGGCTGTGATGCGAATGTGGTGGGGCTGCTGACAGCCGAACGAGGAGTTTGTCGCGTGGTAGTCCATACCGATACGAGCAGCGTGGATATCGACTTTCATGTGTACATGTCGTTCGTCATCGTAGAGTGACGCCCTAGATATGCAGTCACCCAAAAGCCCGCACCATGAGAGGTGCGGGTCTATTTATTTTTGGCAGAATTACTTGTGAGATTTTCGGTCTGCAACCGGGACGTATGGTCTCTCTATCTGCATGCCCTCAAGTGGATCGTCTGGACCCGCGTCATCTTGGCTTGCACCATAGTCATTGCTATCGAAGGGCACATGTCCTTCGTAGTCACGTATATGAGCAGTATCACGGCGGAAGCGATCGTAGGCATTGCGTTCTTCGCGAAGAGCATCACCATCGGTAGGCTCGAGTGACTGCAAATACTCATCCTTTGGCGTATCGTAGTTGTCAGGATGTGTCGCACGGTTGGCCGCTTCAGCTTCACGAGCCATTTCGGCTGCCTGCTCTGCAATGAGAGTATCTAGCTCGGCTCGGCGAGCAGCTTCAGCAGCTGCTTTATCTTTGGCGGTAATTTCTTCAGGGGTGGGGACATAGGCTTTTTCCACACTGGGTGCAAGGCGCTGTGAGGTCGGTTTAGGCACAACAAAGTCTGCAACTGAGCTAGCTGTAGCAGGAAGAAGTGCTTCTTCGGCGGGTGCTTCAAGCAGGGCAGCAGGTCCTTCTTTGCTTGTAAGACTAGCTGCAACTGCGGCGAGACCGCGGCGGGCCGAATCTGTGTTTGGTTTTGGTGCGAAGTCACGCTTATTTTGCTGGCGGGCGGCAATATTACGTAGTTCTTCTGATGAAATTTTTATTTTACTCATGCTTATTATTATGCACACTTTGGCCAAAATGTCAATAGCGCTCGTGCTTCTGAAATGATGGATAGTGTTGCACAGATACACACAATCTGTTACAATACGAGCGATATGGTACAAGTAACCCGTAAAGATGAACGCGAAGCGAACGAAAACATCATTCGTCGTTTCAACCGCAAGGTGCTGCAGAGTGGTGTGCTCGCTGAAGCCAAAGCTTCGATGCGATTTGCCAAACCACTTAGTAAGCCTGAGCGTCGCGCCAAAGCGATTATTCGCAAAGAGCGCAAAAACGATAAATTGGCCAAGATGCGCCTAGGGATCCGCTAAACGGTGGCTCTCAAGGAGCGAATTGCAGATGAAATGAAAGCCGCCTTGCTAGGCGGCGATCGTTTTGTCGGTGAAACATTGCGCAACCTAAAGGCAGCGATTTTGAGCGAAGAAGTGGCGCAAAACAAGCGAGATACCGGGCTTGGCGACGAAGAAATTGAAAAAGTGATTGCGCGTGAAGTCAAAAAACGCGACGAAAGCGCCAGACTCTACCGCGAGAACAATCGACCAGAGCTTGCCGAGCCTGAAGAAAAAGAAGCTGAAGTACTAAAACAGTATTTACCACAGCAGCTAAGCGACGGAGAAATCCGCACAGCAGTAGTAAAGAAGCTTGAAGAACTTGGTGTCAGTGGCATGGCGGCGATGGGCCAAGTGATTGGCGCCGTCAAGCAGCAGCTGGGAAATGCAGCTGATGGCGCAACGGTTGCGCGTATTGTTAAAGAAGAATTAGTAAAATAGCCAAAAAGCGAGGGGACGACACGATGATTTTGCTATTTGGACCAACCGGTGCAGGAAAGAGTATGCAGGGCCAAATGCTGGCGGTGCGGATGGGCTGGAAATGGCTAAGTACTGGCGAGATGCTCCGTCAGAGTAGTGATCCGGCAGTGATTGCTACTCTGCAATCAGGCGAACTTGTAGGTGATGAGCTAACCTACCAGGTATTTGCCGACGCCGTGAAAGAAGCGCGGGATAAAAAGTACCCAAACATCATTATCGATGGTTTTCCGCGCACCAAGGAACAGGCGGCATGGCTAGATGGTTATATGGCGCAAACTGATGAGAAAATTGACACTGTGATTGTGCTTGAAGTGCCAGAGGGCGAGATTATGACGCGACTTGAAAAGCGCAAGCGTATGGAAGATACTCCGGAAACAATCGCTAAACGCATGGCGATTTATCGACAAAAGATGTACCCGGTGCTAGGAATTTTTGCCGAGGCGGGGGTGCGCATTGTGCACCTTGATGGCACCGGTACTGGCGGTGAAATTCATGATCGTATTTATGCTGAAGTGGTGGAGGCATGCCAGCTTTAATCACAGGCCATAAAACACCTGAGCAGATTCAGGCGATGCGTGAGGGCGGAAAAATTCTCGCTCGCATATTTGCTGAGCTCCGGGCGTATGTAGGCGCGGGAAAAACTGGCAAAGATGTTGATGCATTTGTCGCGCAAAAAATAGAAGATTACGGCGCAGAGGCAACCTATAGGACTGACGAAGTAAGATTCCCAGGTGTAATCTGTATTAGCAGTAATGATGCGATCGTTCATGGCGTACCGACCGATGAACCGTTTGAGAAGGGCGACGTTGTGGGGTTTGATCTCGTTATCACCTACCAAGGCATGAAAGTTGACGCAGCATTTACGATGGTGGTTGATGCGTTGCCGACCGGTGCGGTCAAGCATTTGTTGCAAGCCACAGAGCGTAGTTTGTACGCGGGGATCGATGCTATTAAAGGTCCGGTGTATAGCGGTGATATTGGTGCTGCGATTGAAAAGGTGCTGAGCGGAGCAAAGCTGGGTATTGTTCGCGAGCTAGTCGGGCATGGAGTAGGGTTAAGAATGCACATGCCACCCGACATACCTAACTATGGGAAAAAAGGTACCGGTGTATTGTTACGTCCAGGTGAGACAATTGCAATCGAACCGATGGCGACACTCGGGGGCGAAAACATTGTGGAGCAAGAGGACGGCTGGACGTTTGCCACGCGTGACGGTAGTCTGAGTGCTCACTTTGAACATACCGTCTTGATAACAGATAAGGGTGCGGAGATTTTGACGCGGTAGTCGGAGTGCGCGAGGTACTATGGACGCAGGAGCAGCAGGAGCGTCTATTTGCAATTGTGGGCCCGGATGATCCACTTTCGCTACTGGCCATTACCCAAGATGTTGCTCTGCCCGACGCAGCTCGAGAAGTAATTGCAGATATTGAGTACCCGATACGTGTTTGCGAGCCAGTCGATATGCGTAAACTACTCGAAAACCAAGGAGGAGAATTTGACCCCGAGGTAGCACGGAATCTCCATATCAGCCTGATGAGAGCTTGCGAGTTAGCAGAGTTGGTACAAGGGCTTGTAAGAAGTGAGCCATTTAGAAGTCTGACGATGGAAGAATACAGCCGTCTTCAGCGTGATAGTACGTGGCTACGCTAGTAGCAGTAGTGGTTATGGTATAATACTTTGCATATGCAGGAACAATCTAGGTACGCAGTTGGCATTGATATCGGCACCACTACTGTCCGCGCAGTAATAGGTCATATTGATCCGACGACCGGCACTCCCACTATTGTTGGAGTCGGCGAAGCAGCTAATACAGGTATGCGCAAAGGTACTGTCGTCAATCTTAATGGCCCCGCTCAGGCGATTGATGAAGCACTTGGTGAGGCTGAGCGAATGAGCGGTTATGAGGTCAATGCGGCGACGCTTAGTATAAACGGCAATCATATTGTGAGCACAAAGTCTGACGGTATGATAGCGGTTGGAATGGCCGACCACGAAGTAACAGATGATGACTTGGCACGGCTCGAAGAGGTTGCTACCACTGGTAAAGTACCGCCAAATCGTGAGATCCTAGAGGTTGTACCGTTTAGTTATACGCTTGACGGTCAAGGCGGCATAAAAGACCCGATCGGTATGAGTGGAACGCGTCTCGAAATTAGTGCGAACGTGGTTTCAGCTATGGGACCATATGTTGCTAACCTACAAAAAACTGCCGAAATGGCGACGGTAACCAGTCACGCCTGTGTACCGGCCGTTATGGCTGCTGCCAAAGCGGTACTGGTGGAAAGTCAGATCGAAAGTGGTGTGGCGGTTGTTGATATAGGTGGTGCGACGACAGGTGTGGCGGTATTTGAAGAAGGTGACTTACAGTATGTCGGTGTGGTTCCGGTAGGTGGCGCAAATATTACCAACGATCTTGCCATAGGATTAAAGACCGATCCGGCAATTGCCGAACAGGTCAAAATTTTGCATGGTTCGGCCGTACCTCGCAAAGACAATGAAGGCGTCAGCATAAAACAAGACGGCGAAATATATTCATTCCAGACAAGTGACATCGACGAAATCATTGGCGCGCGTTTGGAAGAGATTTTTGAGGCTGTAAATCATGAACTGAAAAAAGCGGGGCGAGCTGGTCAACTGCCAAGTGGTGTCGTACTTACGGGTGGTACGGCGAAGTTGCGCGCAGTCGCCGAGTTTGCAAAGGATCAGCTAGGGCTCGCTGTGCGCGTCGGCAAACCGGCCGGCTATGCTGGTGTGGCCGACCATATTGACGAACCGCAATTTGCTGCAGCTGTTGGTTTAATGCTTATAAATGCCGATGATAGCCGCACACCACGCAGTGAACCAAAACAGCGTAGCAACGGAAAGTCAGTCATGAAAAGCGCTGGCGGTTTGTTATCTGGAATTTTAGGAAAATTTAAAGTATAGACTACTAGGTATTCCCGAACAAATCCTGTATACTAGAACAAGATAATTATTCGATATGCACATGGGGAGTAGGATAAATGCCTGAAGTTAAACCAAGTGAAATACAGACGTTTGCCAGCATCAAAGTAGTTGGTGTGGGTGGCGCTGGCGGCTCTGCCGTTAACCGTATGAAAGACGCAGGTCTGGTTGGGGTGCAGTTCATAGCTATGAACACTGATGCCCAGGCGCTCCATAACAGCAAAGCGGATGTTAAGATCCATCTTGGTCATAACACGACCAATGGACTGGGTGCCGGTGCTGACCCATCAGTTGGTGAAGCCGCCGCGAGGGAATCGATAGACGAAATCCGTGATGCACTTTCGGGTGCCGACATGGTATTTGTGACGATTGGTGCCGGTGGCGGAACTGGCAGCGGTGCTGGTCACGTGGTGGCAGAACAAGCGCGTGAGCTAGGGATTTTGGTTGTTGGTGTTGCCACAAAACCATTCAGTTTTGAAGGAGAAAAACGTCGTACCAATGCAGAATGGGCGATCGCACAGCTAGGCAAACAAGTAGATACTCTCATTACCATTCCGAATGATCGACTTCTCCAGACAATTGACCGTCGTACGCCGCTGCTTGAAACCTTTAAGATTGCCGACGATGTGCTGCGACAGGGTGTGCAGGGTATCTCGGAGCTTATTACTGAGCATGGACTGATTAACCTCGACTTTGCTGATGTGAAAGCGATCATGAGTAACGCCGGTAGTGCCCTCATGGGCATCGGTCGTGCAAGCGGTGACGACAGGGCTGCGCAGGCTGCTCAGCAAGCTATTGAGAGTCCACTTATCGAGGTATCAATCGATGGCGCCAAAGGTGTTCTATTCAATGTTACGGGTGGCTATGACATGAGTATGAGTGAAATCCAAGAGGCTGCCGAGATTATCACCAGTGCAGTGAGTCCTGATGCTAATATTATCTTTGGTGCTACACTGAAGCCCGAACTTGAAGATGAATTAATCATCACGGTTATTGCTACCGGATTTGATAGTGCCTACTTCCATCAGCAGGTCGCTGATCTGGAGCAAAAAGCTGATACTCAAAAAAATGAGAGTATCGACAAGGCAGTTGACTCAATCGATATGGAGCTGGCGAATAAAGATGCCGCTGCTAGTTTTGCTGAGGAGCCGGCAAGCAATATTTGGACACAGCCAGGTGACGAAGACGATGACGATACGCCAGCTTTCTTACGTCGTCGCAAGAAGAACAAGCAGTCTGACGAATCCTAGAAGGGGTAAGATACGCCATGGTACAAAACTACAAAATAGGTGACAGCCGCGTGCTTGAGTCGCGTGAATCTGCTGATGGAATCACTATCCGCCGCCGTCGCGAGACGATGGACGGGAAGCACCGCTTTACAACCTATGAGCGCATTGAGCATCCAAATCTAGCCGTCATAAAAAAGGACGGGTCGCGTGAACTATTCGATCGAGAGAAGCTGCTACAAGCAATCCGTCGTTCGGTCGGTAAGTTTTTCAAGTCAGAAGTCGAAATAGACGGCATCATCACGAATGTCGAAGAGAGACTATACGAGCTAGGCGAAAACGAAGTACCCTCACGGGCGATCGGCGAGTTTGTGCTCGATGAGCTAGCCGCAAAAAATGAAGTTGCCTACGTACGCTTTGCGAGTGTGTTTCATAAATTTGAAACACTGGATGATTTTGTAAAAATACTTGAACAGCGGAAAATCAGTAAGGAAAGAGCTTAGTATGCGATTAGTAGTGGTGTATAAAGATAATACTGATTATGCCCGAGCAGTCCAGATGTTTATGGAAGATTTTGCCAGGCAAACTGGTCATACGCTTGAGGTGGTTGATCCAGAATCACTCGAAGGAATTAGTTTTTGCCAATCGTACGATATTGTCGAATATCCATCGATTGTTGCACTGAGTAGTGATGGCCAGGTGCAGAATATATGGAGAGGCACGACACTTCCAACGATAAGCGAGGTGAGTTACTATGTTACACAAGGTTAGGCATTATTTTACCCACGAAGACAAAAAACTGCGCGATAATCGCTGGATTTTCGCGAGCATGCTGGTTGGGGCTGTCTGTAGTCTTATTGCATCATTAGTGCTTTCGATTGAGGCTGTGGAGCTAGCGGCCAACCCCAGTGCGGTGTTATCGTGTAGTATTAATGTTGTATTGAACTGTGCCACGGTTGGGCTGCACCCGTCGGCACACTTATTTGGATTCCCCAATAGCTTCTTGGGGCTGATTGCTGAACCAGTAGTTATTACGGTAGCAATAGCGGGGCTTTCGGGCATAAAGTTTCCTCGTCTCTTTATGTATGTTGCGCAGATTTGCTATACCCTAGGATTGTTCTTCGCATTCTATCTGTTTGGTATGAGCTATTTTGTCATTGGCGCTCTTTGCCCGTGGTGCCTACTAGTGACGGCAACCACTACATTTGTATGGTTTGCAATTACACGCTTTAATATCCGCGAGAATAATCTCTATCTTCCCAGGCGTACGCAGCAGGCTTTACACGCCTGGACGGAGAAAAGTTACGATAAGGTACTGCTCTTTAGTATCGTTACTATCCTTGTAGGAGCGATCGTTGTAAAATACGGCAGCCACTTATTTTAAGCATAGGCTTTATTTTTTTAAACAAATGCGCTACGATAGGCCCATATCCATTTACTAAGGAGGGATGGGCGTAATGGTTAAAGCAAAAAAAGATGTGAATTATGGGAAAGCCTGGACGGCACTCGCTGTCGCACGTATCACGATTGGCTTCGTGTTTTTGTGGGCATTCCTGGACAAGACAATGGGCCTAGGGTTTGCTACCAAACCAGGAAAGTCGTGGCTCGATGGCGTGTCGCCGACCTCAGGATTTTTGAATTTTGGTGTCAATGCAAAGAGTCCATTTGCTGACTTTTTCCATGGACTGGCTGGGAATGTACTAGTTGACTGGCTGTTCATGCTTGGTCTACTCGGCATCGGTATGGCACTCATTCTCGGTATTGGCCTACGTGTTGCTGCAGTGAGCGGTACGGCGCTGTTGCTCATGATGTGGGCTGCAGAGTTTCCACTTGAGAACAATCCGCTCGTTGACGACCATATCGTATATGCAGTCGTACTATGGGCCGTGGCGTTTGCTCCTCGCAAGTTCAGCCTTACAAAACAATGGCTAGAAACACCGACAGTTAAAAAGAATCCGTGGCTTTGGTAATTGGCTAGACTGAAGGAAGGATACAAAAATGCGGTGAGCAATCACCGCATTTTGCATTTGAAAAATCTATAGTATAGTATGTAGCAGCATGATCACACCATTGGTAATTCCGCCCATCAGGCCGGCAACGGTCAACGATATTATTATCTATGAGTCGGATCTCGGACCATGGCAGACTAAGTCTGGAGGCCAGATGCATGTAATTCTGGCATTTCCCAAGGCGATTCTCGAAACAATGCTGCACGTCGACGACAATGAGCTGAAGTTTGCACCTAAAGTTGAGCTGGGGTTGCGAGCATTTCACACCAAGGGCATTGTCGAGGGAACAGTAGGTGGAAAGCATTTTCACCGTATCAAACAAGAGGTCATATCGTTGTCTTCGGGTAGGGCCGAGTTTTTTATGGAGGACGTCTACGGCGGCTCCAGAAAAATAATTCTCGACCAGCGCACAAGGGCCTTGCTTATACCGCCGTTTGTTATGCATACCTATACCGCACTCGAAGAGGCAGAGCTTATCGGTGTGTCAAATACACTCTATGACCATGACGACCCCGAGACTCATGACACGTATTCGCAAGAAGTGTTTGATCGGCTGAGGGAACATTATTCAGCCCGATTGTGATATACTATGGTCTATAACATTCCTCCATTGGTGGATGAGCAGGTATCAGCTGCGAAGTTAGGAAGAAGAAAACCATTGGGCCAGTAGAACTTCCCGGTATCGGCACGACAGACCGAACAAACGAAGTGCTAAAAAGAATCCCTTTTTAGAAACTGGATGGTACCACCGCTCCCAGCGGCTCCAGTGTCTAGTAAGGGATTTTTAATTGGAGACAGTATGGCACTACTAAAAATATACGCATTACCCGAAAAACAAATAGAGGTTCGCTCGGAGATTGCTCGGTCGATTAAACTAATTGCGGCTGCGGCGCTTAATGTTCCTACCGCACCTACTACCCCAGGTGGGATTGAGACCGTCTTAATAGAGGGATTAGATTTGGTTGGTATAGATTATATTATAGAAATCATAGCCGTTAAACGACCAGATCAACAAACGATTGCTAACAATTTCATCTCAGGATTGAACCAAGTTTATCCAAATAAGTCATTCAGCGTTTACTTTAATAATATCAACGAGCAAGGCATGGCAAATACCGAGAGGAATAAAGTGAGTGATGAACCAATAAGCATGGGTGATGCAATTGCAAGGAGTAGAGATGAAATTTAAAGCAAACACCCGCCGCAAGGCGATCGAATACGAAAAAGATTGGGTGCAGCGGTGGAAGGCCGACAAGACATTTGAAAAGTCGGTTGAGAACCGCAGCAAAGACAACAGCTATGTCTTTTACGATGGGCCGCCGTTCATTTCGGGCAATCCGCATCATGGCACGCTACTCAGTAGTATCGTGAAGGACGCGATACCGCGCTATCAGACCATGAAAGGCAAGCGGGTCGAACGAGTTTGGGGCTGGGATTGTCATGGCCTGCCAGCGGAGCGATTTACCGAGAAAAAACTCGGCATCAACAGTCGCGAAGAAGTCTTTGATTATGGGCTTGAAAAATACATCATCGCCTGCCGCAACAATATGGTCCAAACGAGTGGTGAGTGGGAAGACGTGGTCGATCGCATCGGTCGCTGGGTTGATTTCAAAGGCGCCTACAAAACCATGGACAAAGACTATATGGAATCAGTCTGGTGGGCATTCAAAGAACTGTACGACAAGGGCAAGATCTACGAGGGCGAAAAGGTGCTCATGTACTGCACGCTTGATGCCACTCCGCTCAGTAAGGCAGAAGTCACCATGGATGCCGGGGCGTATCAGGACGTGACTGACCCGAGTGTGTATGTGAAATTTAAGTTAAAAGATGATGCCTCACAACAAAAAAACATTCAGTTAACGCCACACTCAAGAGTCTTATTCGTATGCTGTGAGAATATAGGACGATCACAAATGGCACGAGTCATCTATAACCAGCTTACAGAGAGTGCAAATGCTGATGGTGTCGCAACAGGTTATGGAAAAGAATTTCGTGAAGGAACGATCGCCGAACTTGAGAAAAAGAAGACAGAAGAGCTGGGCAAGGCATATGAATCAACGGCTAAACTTACAATTCTGGAAAAGCTTGGAATTGATATTTCTGATGCTCCTCGAAATAAACTGTCGTCCGATATGATTAAAGGGTACGACTTGATTGTAAATATGGCAGAGCATTGGCAGACGCCAGGTTGGTTGGTTGGGGAGAACGTTATATGGTGGGATATCAAGGATCCCGGTATGGTTGATGATCGGGAAAGCCGACTATTGGCTAGTCGATCTGCTTTTATCGAAGTTGAGAAGCGGGTGAAAGAATTAGTTGATGGCAAAATTGTTGATGATAAGATCAATGAGCCATGCCTACTCGCATGGACGACGACGCCATGGACATTGCCAGCAAATACGGCTGTGGCGGTGAATGAGAAACTGACTTATGTCGAAGTTGAGCAGGGCGGGGAACGTTTGATACTTGCGAAAGAACTGTTGGACAAGGTCATGCGTGATGAAAAACATCACCCGCTTGAGTATACGATTATTCGAGAATTCAAAGGCAAAGAACTTGTCGGGCGATCGTATGAGCCGCTGTTTGTTGATCGCGGCGAGAATGCGCACAAGGTTTGGTCGGCTCCCTATGTCAGCCACGAGGACGGTACGGGGATTGTTCATATCGCACCGGCCTATGGTGAAGAAGACTTTGTACTCGCCAAAGAAAACGGTATACCGATCGTGCATACTATCGATGAGAATGGGCTCTTCACCGAAGGCGATTGGACGGGCGAAAACGTCTGGGCGACCAACAAGACGATTGCTAAAGACCTGCACGAGCGCGGTGTGGTGTGGAAGATTGATTATATTCGCCACTCATACCCGCATTGTCACCGCTGCGGCACGAAGCTCATGTACCGCGCACACCCGAGTTGGTTTATGGACATCGATTGCCAGCGCGAGCAGATGCTCGAGGAAAACGGTCCGATCAACTGGTTTCCGCCGCATGTCAAAAATGGCCGCTTTGCTAAGACGGTCGAGCAAGCACCAGATTGGAACCTCAGCCGCGACCGCTTCTGGGCGACTGCTATGCCAGTCTGGAAGAGCGAGTCGGGCAAGGTAAAAGTTGTCGGTAGCTATGCTGAGCTCAAAGAATTATCGGGTGTTGAGTTAGCGGATTATCACCGACCGTGGATAGACGACGTGACATTTAGCATTGACGGCGAAGAGTATCATCGCATCGACAAGGTGATTGATTGTTGGTTTGAGAGCGGCAGTATGCCATTCGCACAGTTTCACTATCCGTTTGAAAACAAGCAAAAATTTGAAGAAAATTTCCCGGGTGATTTCATCGTCGAATACATCGGTCAAGTTCGCGCATGGTTTTACTATGTCCACGCGGTTAACGTAGCGCTATTTGGTACGCATGCTTTCAAAAATGTTATCGTGACCGGCAACGTGGCGGGCAACGACGGCCGCAAGATGAGCAAGAGCTATGGCAATTACACTGACCCCAATGAGCTGATGGATAAGTTTTCGGCTGACTCTTTGCGCTACCTACTGTTATCGAGCCCACTTCTCAGCGGCGAAGATTTCGCACTGCAGGACAAAGAAGTGGGTGACGTGGCGCGCAAACTCAGCATGATCTGGAATATGTATGACTTCTTCACGCTCTACGCCGAAGCCGACGACTGGCAATGGGATATAAAGAGTATAAAGGAGACTCCTTTATATAGTCGTGGAGAGGTGTTAGAGGGGTTAAAAAATCCGTTGGATATATGGATTATTAGTCGGTTACATCAGCTCGTAGCTGAGGTTGAGAAGCATATGGACGCTTACAATTTACCTGATGCCATGAGCCCGATCTTACCGTTCATCGACGACGCGAGTAACTGGTTTGTGCGGCGTAGTCGTCGGCGGTTTTGGAAGAGTGAAGATGACGACGACAAGGCGATGGCGTACCGCACATTGCACTATGTGCTGGTGAGGCTTGCGTATGTACTAGCGCCATTTACACCATTCCTGGCTGAGGAGTTGTATCACAATTTGACGGGTGATGACGAATCGATCCACCTCAAAGATTGGCTGCCAGCCGGTCGTGTCGACGAGCTCGTCATGAACGACATGGAGACAGTGCGCGGCTACGTCAACGAAGCATTGAGTTTGCGCGCTAAGGCTGGGCTGAAAGTCCGCCAACCACTCTCAAGTGTGACGGTACCGTCACTTGGCGAACATGTTGATTTCGTCAGCATCCTCACCGATGAGGTGAACGTCAAAGAGGTAAAAACTGGCGACGCGGTGAAAATCGACGAGACACTCACCCCAGAACTGAAGCGAGAAGGACTGATGCGTGAAGTCATCCGCTACGTCCAGGCTGCCCGCAAAAATGCCGGACTCAACGTCGATGATCGCATCATACTACATCTTGCGACTGACGATGAAGAGTTAAAAAAGGCAATTGACGAACATGCAGATACGATTCAGGCTGAAACACTCGCTGTAGCATTTGCAGAAGTTACCGAAGGTTATCAAACTGAAGTAAACGTGGAAAAAGCAAAACTGACGATCGCGCTGACAGTGCGATAATAAAAGGAGGCAAAGAGATACATATGAACGTGACGAAGGCGATTATCATGGTGGCAGGATGGGGTACGAGGATGTTGCCGATTACTAAGTCTATAGAAAAGTGTATGCTCCCGATCGGTACACGGCCAGTCATTGATTTTGTAGTACGTGATATAGTCAGCGCCGGTATCAAAGATATCTATTTTGTGGTTGGCGAACAGAGTTCACAGCTTCAGAGTTACTATCGTTCCAATATACCCCTTAATGACTATCTACGCCGTAAGCAGCGGAGTGATCTGTTGTCGCTTGTCGCGCCTATGACGGATGTAAAGACACACTTTATTATGCAGCCGAGTACGGGTAAATACGGTACCGCCGTCCCAGCAGCGATGGTTAATGAATTCGTTGATCCAAGTGAGCATGTGCTCTATATGAACGGTGACCAATTTTTCTACCGTGAGGATGGTGGGTCAAATGCGGCTGATCTCATAAGGCTTGTGTCTGATAGCAATGCAGAAGTGGGCTTATTTGGTAATCCAGTTGCTCCTGAAGACGTTTCAAAATTTGGTATTATCGAAAAAGACGGCGAGGATAACTATGTGAGAATAGTAGAAAAGCCATCTGTCGAGGATGCACCAAGCAACCTGAATAACTCGGGCTTCTACTTATTCAACAAAGAGATTTTTGAACTATCTCAGTCGATACCAGTCGATCCCAAAACGGGGGAATATTTTATTATTGACGTAATAAACCGTTATGTTGATAGTGGCAAAAAAGTGATCGTTGGTACAGTTAATGGTGAGTATATGGAATGCGGCAGTGTTGATGGATGGCTGAGGGCAAATAACCGTATAGTGGGACTTACATCATGAAACCAATCGTCATCGACACACGAGAACCAGCTGAATTTGCTTCAAGTCATGTACCTGGAGCGATCAATATATCGACTATGCAATTCATGCGTGGTACGCTGCCGCCACAATTGGTTGATGTCAGCAAGGATCAACCGATCATTCTCTATTGTCGCAGCGGTCAGCGATCAAACACGTGCATACAGCTGCTCAAGGCGCACGGTTTTACCAACTTAACAAACGGTATCAACGAACATCACGTTGCCAAAATGCTTCGCTAAGGCTATAGTAGACACAGTACATTATCAGTTTTATGAAGTATCAAGAAGCGGGGAGAGATCTGACTCGATGAACCGCTAGCAACCAGTTTCTCGTACGGAGCAAGGTGCTTTCATTCAGCCCAGCAAAAAGGGGAAGATATGACGCGAAGTGTTTTATAAATCCGTCTGCTTGCCAGGCGGATTTTTGTTTTCAAACGTATAAAAAATAAGGAGAAGTAACGACAATGAGTCGATTTCGAACAGCTGAATCAGTTTCACCAAAGCACCCAGATAAATTATGTGATCAAATATCGGATGCAATACTGGATGCCTATCTAGCAAAAGATCCGACCGCTCGCGTGGCCGTGGAAACAGTTGGTGGACATGGCAAAGTATTTATTACCGGTGAAGTCACTAGCACCGAACATCCAGAGATTGAGCCGATTGTGACGCGAATTGCTGGTGGTGTCGAACTGACCGTTCATTTAGTAAAGCAAAGCCCAGAGATTGCACAGGGCGTTGATACTGGCGGTGCGGGCGACCAAGGTATCATGGTGGGGTATGCGTGTAGTGAAACAGAGGAATTGTTGCCGCTTGAAGTCGTTCTCAGTCGCAGCCTCAACCAATATTTGTATGAGCGCTGGCCGTTTGACGGCAAGACACAGGTGACACTCAAAGATGGTCAGATCACTGCTTTGGTTGCAAGTTTTCAAAACGCTCCACATGATGAGCTGAAGGCGGCTGTTGAAGCCTGGGCTCAGAGTGAGACAAGAGCTACCTGTAGCGACAACCTTGTCATTCATGCCAACCCTGCGGGTGATTGGCACCAGGGTGGATTTGATGCTGATGCCGGTCTGACTGGGCGTAAATTGGTTGTCGACAACTACGGCCCAAGCATACCTATTGGGGGTGGGTGCTTTAGTGGCAAAGATCCGAGCAAGGTCGATCGTAGTGCCGCCTATATGGCTCGCAAGATCGCACGTGACTATCTGAAGAAACGTGGTGCTCATGAAGTGTTTTGTCACCTGGCGTATGCCATAGGTTATGATCAGCCACTTGAAGCGACGGTGACAATCGACGGCGTACAAGAAGTCGTCGAAGGCTATGATCTTAGCCCGCGGGGTATTATTACTGCACTCGATCTCCGTCGTCTGGTGTATGAAGAGACAGCACGCTATGGCCACTTTGGGCATACCAATTTCTCGTGGGAACAATGAAAATATGGCTATCATGCCGGGCCTCGAGTGTCTCCTGGGCGTGTCCCGGATTGTTTTATATGGCTCTGATCTTTCCTCGTACAGTCAAAGCAGTTATGACGACGGAGAATACGTTTGACACTGTAAGACTCGCCCATACCTCCAGTACTGTTGCGATGTAATGCCAGATTTGTTCGCAGTTAATTCTTATGCTATACTTAATCACAATTCCACCAAGAACAAAAATATAAGATACACAGAGGGAGATGGAGGGTGATTACCACATATGCGTGTACTTCTACATAAGCATGTGCTTCGAAGGGGCATAGGTCAAGCCGTTCGGGTATTTGTTATCGGGTTAGTTATTGCAAACCAGATGGTGGCTATGGTATCTGCGGCCGCACCGCAAGATACCTATACGTGGCAACGAAATATCGGTACGCACGGATGCCCGAATAACATTTTTCGACCGCGAAGCATTGCATATTACGACGGAAAGCTATACGCGTCTACTTTCATGAATGAAGTTGTCATCATGGGCACCGATGGTAGTAGTAGTGGGAGTTTCGGGGGAGAAGGTGTTATCAACGGCCAATTTTCGTTCCCAGAAGATATTGCCACAGACTCAAGCGGCAATATCTATGTAGCTGATATGGACAACAACCGTATTCAGAAATTTGATAGTAATGGTACATACCTCGACCAGTTTGGTTCAGTCGGTTCAGGCAACGGCCAGTTCTCATTTCCTCACGGAGTGACTGTTAGTGCTGCAGGCAATATCTACGTGGTTGACACCGGTAACAACCGTATCCAGAAATTTGATAGTAATGGTACATACCTCAGCCAGTTTGGAAGTTTCGGTACGGGTAACGGCCAGTTCAGCGGAGTTGAGAGTATTGCCACAGACTCAAGCGGCAATATCTATGTAGCTGATATGGACAACAACCGTATTCAGAAATTTGATAGTAATGGTACATACCTCGACCAGTTTGGTTCAGTCGGTTCAGGCAACGGCCAGTTCTCATTTCCTCACGGAGTGACTGTTAGTGCTGCAGGCAATATCTACGTGGTTGACACCGGTAACAACCGTATCCAGAAATTTGATAGTAATGGTACATACCTCAGCCAGTTTGGAAGTTTCGGTACGGGTAACGGCCAGTTCAGCGGAGTTGAGAGTATTGCCACAGACTCAAGCGGCAATATCTATGTAGCTGATATGGACAACAACCGTATTCAGAAATTTGATAGTAATGGTACATACCTCGACCAGTTTGTCTTCGATGACCCAGCTGCGCTAGCGACCAATCTCTGTGACCCGAGCGATATTGATCGAGACTCTGCAGGTACTATCTATGTTGCTGATATCCGATGGGATAACGTCAAGGTTTATCGATCAGGCGGAGGTCTACTACGGGTTATCGGGAGCAGCGGCAGTAGTGATGGACGGCTCGAATCTCCAATGGGTCTTGCTCTTGCCCCTAACAGCGAGCTATACGTCGTTGACAGCGGTAATAGTAGAGTGCAAGTGTTTGACGCTGGTGGTGCCTATATCCGGCAGTTTGGAAGTTTTGGTACCGGTAACGGCCAATTTATTAGTCCCGAAGGTATCGCGTTTGACTCGTCGGGTCACATCTTCGTTACTGATGTAGGTAATCATCGTATCCAGGTCTTTGACCAAAACGGCGCTTATCTCCGCCAGTTTGGCACGCAAGGCAATAGCAATGGCCAGTTCGAAGATCCAATCTCTATCGCTATAGATAAGGCTGGTAATGTCTACGTTAGTGACTACATCTTAAACCGGGTTCAGAAATTTACAAATGACGGTACCTATGTCACTCAATGGGGAACAACTGGAAAAGGCGATGGGCAGTTTACCGGAGCATCAGGTCTGACGGTTGATTCTGAGGGTCGAATTCTCGTGGTTGATTCGGGCTATGATACCGATGCCGACAATGGCTTGTACGTAGTGCGAGTTCAGAAGTTTGCTGCCGACGGCACGTATCTCTCGCAGTTTGGTCGGTTTGGTGTCCTCCAGAACGAACTTTTGCCTTCATGGGGGGTAGTGACTGACGACGACGGCAATGTGTATGTGGCCGATCAAGACCTAAATACCGGGATGCGCCCTTCAAAGATCTCCGTCTGGAGTGCACCAATCATACCGAGTGCCCCGCTTAGTATCGCTACTACCATGAGTAGTTCGACTGCGGCAACTATCTCGTGGGCAGCGCCGCAACATGTTGGTTCTGCTGGTGTTGATTACTACAAGATCATGTATCGTGTATTTGGTACCTCGATATGGACGACGATCCAAGTTGCCGGTAATGTTCTTTCTGTAACATTATCTAATTTACAGTCTAATGTCAGCTATGAGACGCAGATTCTTGCTGGGAACACGCTTGGGGAGAGTATTGTTGCTTCGATGACACTGAATACCACTGCATCATTGGCGCCGACAGGCATAGACTTCCACATGATAGTAGCAATGGCTTTGGGTATCACTGTTCTAGGGGTTGTAGGTTTGATGCGGAGAACCTACAACTGGTTGCGGCGGTCTTAATCGATAGTGCATTTTATCTTACAGAACGACCTCCCAAAGTACTAGACTAAGCATTGGCAGACCTTGTCTGGCACCAGTTGTTCTCGCACTGTTCTGCTAAATCACTCTATGTGGGAACCATTGTCGCGCTTGGGCAACGGAGACGTGCGTGTCGTGTCACCATGTCAGCGCATGGGGCGTATTCTGCATACGCTGCGTTTGAGAAAAGATTGATGAGCGTGAAAGCGAAAAACCTACCTCTGTACAGAGTTCAATACCTTTGCAACATTTGTTGGGGTGTCCTAAGCCGTATCCCTAAGTGTACACATCTTGTATTGTGGTACTCAAGCCAAGTGTCTAACTTGGCTTGCTGGGACGGGAGTGGTACGCTTCTGTTCCGGTGATATCCTATGTATTCTGTCAGATAGTGCAGTTAAAACGTTCAATGTGTGCATTGTCGTTTGGTTGGTGTAACCGATTATGCCTAGTTTGCGTCCCGATCTGTGCATTTGTTGCGTAAAGCTTTGGAGCCAGGATGACGTGTGTCATCATGGTGAATAGGTTAGTAATACAGCCTTTTTCTAGTGTACGGATCGACATGGTGGATGGTGTCAGTCTGGACAAGTTCACCAGGTCAGGTGACATATTGATCGTTTTGGGTTATCTATTTTCACTCTTGGTCTCCTCGCGCTGTCCATGCAGTGGATGGTGGCGGAGGATCTGCTTGATGTGGCTCAAGCTCACAGAAGTCTCAAGGGCGGTGACGGGGTGGCGCCAGACTACCTCAATCTGTAGCTTTATTGTCTTCTGGCGAGCTGGTCGGTTGAAGTTGTATCGCTACATCATTTGGTTACGAGTCTCCTACTTACGTTTCCAGCGCCAAATGGGGTAATATTAGGGTTGGTGGAATAGGCCATAGATAGGCCTCCTATCTATAATTAGTAGTGTAACTACAGCTTACGGGAGCCTGTCTTTATGTTCCAAAGGTGGTGGACTGGTACGGAGCTATTGACTTACTATTGTGTTTATGCTATTATACTGACACACACTTAAGAACACACACCATGCTTCATCTAAAACGAACCCACCACCTTGAATTTCCAAACCTCTTGCCGCCAAGCCGACTGACGCTTAGCCCGGTAACTGACGACAATGATGAGCTGCTAAAGGCGGCTCAAACTGAGCGTGACGACGATATAATACGTCTCGAGGAAACACCCGATGTCGTCGGACTCGACGAGTTTTGGAATGGTGTCGAAGCCGATCTTAAGCAAGATCCCACTTGGTTTGACTTCAGTAACGATTAGAACAATCGGCTAGTCTATTGCAAAACCGTGCTACCTCTGGTACAATACCTATTTGATAACAATAACGTTAAAAGGAAATTTGATGAAAGCAGTCGTGAAAATCAGTGGCAAGCAATACATTGTCGCTGAAAAAGAGACCCTCATGGTGGACCTCCTCCCTGAAGGCACAAAAGAGCTCGATCTCGACGCACTTCTCGTGATTGATGGTGACAAGACCATAATTGGTTCACCATTTGTCAAGGGTGTGAAAGTAAAAACAAAGGTACTAGAACCAAAAGTTGCCGGCGAAAAGCTCCGCGTTATTCGTTACAAGAGTAAGAAGCGAGTCAACACGCAGACTGGTCACCGACAGAAATACACAAAGCTCGAAGTCGTATCTATTAAGTAGCTCATTGAGTTTTCGTTATACATCAGACGCCTGGACGGGCGTCTGTTTGTTATCCAATGAAGATTGTATTGCACACTAGCGAAATATTCATGAGCAGTCCGATTACGCAGGTGAATATAAGACCAATCTGCAAGGGTTGTTTTATTGTTGGTAGGTAGATTGCGAGTGCAAGAAAAAGAGGAAACGCCGAAAGTGCATAACGGTTGATACTGACGAGTGATCCCGAGACTATGCAAAGTAGAAATGGCGCAACACAATAAGTGAGCCATACGGCACCGAGTTTTTTGTAAGTTAGGTAGAGCATGAACGCCAAAATTGGGATGTAGAAAAAAATATATGAGGGCGAGATGGAGCTGGCGATCGAATATAGGTAGTTGTCAGAAAATTTACCCCAAAGATGCTGTGCGGTCACAAACGCAACGGGGTTTCCAAAAACCTGCCATTGATATGCCATGAACGCAACGATCCCTAGTGGTGCCATAAGAAGTGGAATCAGCTTGTAGCGATCATACCACTGCTTCGCTAGTAGGTATTCAAGCAGAAACACCAACACGATCATACATCCCTGGACTCGAGTTGCCGTACTGAATGCGGCGAATATGCCTGCTAGCCATGGACGGTCGGTGCGATAAAAGTATAACGACGCTGCAGAAAGAAATATAAATAAGCTCTCATTGTAACCCATGACGAGAAAAAAGGACGTAGGAAAGATGGCGATCAGAAGCAGCATCCTAAATGGAGTGCGGTTGTTGCCATATCCTCTCAGGCGTAGTTCAACTCGCGCCCACAAAAAAAGAAAAATAGCCGACAGTGGGATACAGATGGCACTAATAACTAACATAGCGATATGGGTACTTGTGATGTAGGAGAGTCCTCGTACTAACAATGGATAGAGCGGAAAGAACGCTTGGTTCATAGGGTATGATTGATATCCGTAGGCGGCGATGTTGTAGTAATGCTCACTATCGAACACGAGGAGTGGGTGTAGTGGTGCAGTGGCCTGCGTAACTCGCTGATAGGGATAGATAGCAGCTTGACGGGCGGGCAGTTGATTGCCTGTGATGATTAGTACACTAGTTACAGTCACAACAAAGAGTATACTGTAAAAGAGTAGTCGAACTACGAACGGACTATGTGGCATATGCTCTACACAGTATACATAATAAAAATGCATATCCCTACACACTTGTAGTGCATGGTATACTGGTACTAGAAAGAAGCGAGGGAAATCAACACGTGACTACTGTTATTGCAGTGACAAATCAAAAGGGCGGGGTCGGTAAAACGACTACCGCAATTAATGTTGCTTACTATCTAGCTAAGTTTGGTCATAAAACTTTATTGGTTGACTTTGACCCGCAGGGTAATGCTACGAGCGGCCTTGGTATTGACAAGCAAAACCTTTCGCTAACGATGGCAGATGTTGTTATGGGTACACACACTCTGGCCGATATCATCGTGACCACGGAGCACAAAAACCTATCTATTGCGCCCTCAACTCCCGTGCTTGCGAATACAGAAGTGGAGCTTGCTCAAGCTAGTCATCGTTTTACGCGCCTCAAGCAAGCGATCGAATCTGGTGCGCAAGATTATGAATATATCATTGTCGACAGTCCGCCCAGTCTTAGTTTGCTGACGGTGAATGGGCTGATTGCAGCGCGCTACGTACTGTTGCCGGTGCAGGCTGAATTCTATGCACTTGAGGGTCTTGGTCAGCTGCTTGAAACCATGAAGCTAATCCGTAAAAACCTGAACCCAACACTTGACCTCATAGGTGTGCTGCCGACAATGGTAGATAGTCGTACATCACTTTCAGGCCAGGTGCTGGCGGAAATCAATAAGCACTTTCCCGCTAAAGTTTTCAAAACGATTATTCCACGGAATGTCCGTTTGGCTGAAGCACCGAGTCATGGTGCGCCGATCGGCGTGTATGATCGTTGGAGTAAGGGTGCGCGTGCGTACAAAGCGGTAACCAAGGAGGTGATAGAACGTGTCAGCTAAAAAAATGGGATTAGGAAGAGGTTTTGATTCACTCATTCCGACAGAACTACTCGACGAGGAATTTGATCCGACTGCGGCGCAAGACGAAAAAATGAGTGATTTACGCCATTTGCGACTCGCAGTGATTACGCCCGACCCAGAACAGCCACGTCGAATGTTTGATGATGTATCGCTTGATGAGCTGGCAGAATCGATCAAAGCTCATGGCATTTTGCAGCCGATTGTGGTACGCCCGTATGGGGATGGTTACATGATTGTTGCCGGCGAGCGGCGATACCATGCCGCAAAACGAGCCGGTCTCGATAAAATTCCTGCAATCATCCGAACATTGTCCAACCAGCACAAACTTGAACTTTCGCTAATAGAAAATTTGCAACGCAAAGACCTCAATGTCCTGGAAACCGCCACGGCATACCTCAAGCTTCGTGATCAATTCAACCTGACGCTTGATCAGATTGGCCACAGGGTTGGCGGTAAATCGGTAGCGGCAATTAGTAATACGCTGCGTCTGCTGCGTTTGCCCGAGTCGGTGAGAGAAGCGCTTGCCGACGGGCTGCTTCGTGAAGGTCAGGCGCGACCATTGATTGGGTTAGAGGTTGACGTTATTGAGAAAGTGCTACCGCGTATATTGCAAGAAGAGTGGAGTTCGCGTGCAATCGAGCAGTATGTTAATCGTATCAAGGCAGGTGACCAGCCAATACGCAAAACCTCAGAAGTAATGCTACACCAACAAGATGCGGAGATGTTTCAGCGTCGCTTTAAGGCACCGGTATCAATCCGCACTTCCGCTAAAGGTTCGGGCCAGATTGTTATCAGATTTACTAATAATGCGGATTTTGCGCGTCTGGCAAAACTTCTTAAAAGGCTCTAGAATATAGTGAATTTTGTGATCGGCCATAGTCGGACGCCGACGGGCCCTACGATGTCGAAAATAGGAATCGTACCAAGTCCGGTTCGAGAATCGTAGGACATATTGCCAACACGATTGTCACCGCACACGAAGATAGTGCCATCCGGCACGACAATGTCGACACCATCTCCGCTAACGGGTGATTTAGGGCCGACGCCGTTTTTGCGGTAATCATCATCGGGATGAAAGCCGTTTGGATGGTCTGTGTTATAAACGGTCAGTACACCGCCATTTACAGTTACGCGCTCCCCGGCAAATGCTATGACGCGCTTAACAATATATTCGTCGCGCTCGCCTTGAACAAAGCGTGGATTTTTAAATACAATTATTTGCCCACGCTCAGGTGAGTAACTTTTATTTTGGAACTGAGCAGTAGTGATGGGCATGCGGTTCACGATTAGGCGCTCACCATCGGCCAGTGTGTTGTCCATACTATGCCCAGTTACCGAAAAGCTCCGAAAAATAAACGTATTTATAATGACGGTGCCAATGAAAACGATCAAAATAAATACAAAAAAATGCAGAATATCCTTAAGTCGAGGATGTCGTTCGATAAAGTTTGCTTCCATTCCTCTCACTATACAGGATGGGTGACGAAAACCACAAAACATTAGCATGACTAGTTCCATTTTTAACACACGTTAGCTATAGTAGAGGTAGTATATGTCAAAAAAACCATCTGTAGACGGCTTTATTCCAAGGCGCTCCCCCGGCATGATCGGGGAGCACCATGCTACCGATAAAAAGCTTCCAAAGCCAGATGTCTCGGGTCTTGTACGTCACCCCTCTATGTCTCCAGTAGATAGTCAGGAAGAAAGGAGTACTAATGCTATCGTTCCGACCGCGTATGGTCTCCAGCGACCCGGAGTAATAATTCGCCGAGAGGATGTCGACCAGTCACTGCGCGATATTGACATACAGTCTGAAGCTGAAAAGAAACGACGTGGACGCCGTCGAATTAGTGTCAAGAAACTTTTTAAGCGATTGATAATCGTATTGCTTATCGCAGCCATTGGGTTTGGTGGCTGGGTTGGGGTTAAAACACTCCTTGCCAGCAACGCCGTGTTTAAGGGTGACATATTTGGTCTCGTGCAACAGCGGCAGCTCAAGATGGATGGCAACGGTCGCACAAATATACTGGTTTTTGGTACGTCAGAGGATGATCCTGGTCACCCGGGCGGTAACCTGACCGACTCGATTATGGTGCTGACGGTCGATCAGAAAAAGAATAATGCTTATATGGTAAGTATTCCGCGTGATCTCGAGGTTCGCTACGGAAGATCATGTGTGCCTGGATATTCAGGTAAGATAAACGCTTTTTTCCAATGTGTGAACGATGATTTTGGCAGTTCATCGGCTGAAGATGAGAGGCAGACCGAATTTCGTAAATTGGTCAGCGAGGTAGTGGGACTTGATATTCAGTATAGCGTGCACGTCAATTATTCAGTGATGCGAGATGTGGTGAAAGCACTTGATGGAATTACAGTAATGATTGAAGGGAGTGGTGGCGCACCTGGCGTGATGGATAGCAATTTTGATTGGAAATGTGGCGCTACCTATAGCCAAAAGAAAAAGAACTGTCCACCAAATGGACACTTCATTGAATATAAAAATGGCTTAACCCAACTTGATGCCGAACATGCGCTGTATCTCGCGATGGCGCGAGGCGATATCGAACCAACCTACGGTCTTGGGAACTCAAACTTTGATCGCGAAAAGAATCAACAAAAGATCATTGTAGCAATCAAAGAGAAAGCAATGAGCACAGGAACAATTACTAACGTGGGCAAAGTAAGTGGCATCATTGATGCCCTTGGCAAGAATTTGCGCACAAATTTTGAGACAGCAGAAATCCGTACTATCATGAAACTGGCCGAAACTATTCCTACAGATCAGATCAAGAGTATCAGTCTTTTGGATAATCAACTTGTAACGGGTGCTGCCCAGCCAGTCGCTGGCATGTACAACTTTACTCAAATCCAGGCGCACATCAAGAAGCAACTCAACTCCAGTCCACTTGCGCTCGAGGCGGCTCATGTGATTGTCTTGAATGCGTCGGGTGTGGCTGGGGCTGCACAAAAAGAAGCCGATAGGCTGATGGCGCTTGGTATGGAGATTGATCAGGTTGGCAATGCTCCTGCGTCCGCGACGTACAAAACTAACACAATTTATCAAGCTACTTCAGCCACAGATAAAAAGAAACCGCTAACACTTGAAAAATTAGTAGTGCTGTACGGAAAAAACCTTAGCGCCGAAGCACTACCCATACAAATACCGGCAACAACCGACTATGTGATTGTGATCGTTTCTCCGCCCACTAGTAGCGACAATCAGTAACACCGATGGTATAATGGTGGAGATATGGATCTACTACGATCACACACACGACGTACCAGACTAAGCGAGGTGCTGTACATTACCCTGAACATAGGGCTGGCAGTGACATTGTTTGTTGTGGTATTGCTCATACAATCCTCATGGTTTGCTTATGGTCTTGTGTTGTTAAGTAAATGGCGCGCACTGGCGGTACGGCCTCGATTTTGGTTTGCAAATCTCGTAGCTAATATGGTGGATATTATCGTTGGCGTGAGTGTTGTGACGTTTTTGTATGGTGCAAGTGGTGCGATATGGCTTCAAGCCGCTATTGCCCTACTGTATGTCGGTTGGCTGTTGGTTATTAAGCCGCGTTCTCGCCGGAGCTACGTGGCAATCCAGGCAGGCGTTGCTGTGTTTGTTGGCATTACTGCACTTTCGATGGTGTCGTACGCCTGGAATGTGGCATTTTTTGTGCTTACTATGTGGGTTATAGGTTACGTTTCGTCGCGCCATATCCTAGGGAGCTATGATGAGCCCATGACACAACTATACAGTTTTGTATCTGGTTTTATATTCTCCGAGCTAGGATGGATTGCTTTTCACTGGCTCATGGCCTATCCTGTTCCAGGTTACAAACAGCTGCAGTTTTCACAGCTTGCTCTCTTTGCTACTCTTATCGGGCTTGTAGCCGAACGTGCATATGCAAGCTATCATAAACACGGTCTGGTGCGGCGTGCAGATATTATTTTGCCAGCATTGCTCGCTGCTGCAGTAATGATTGTGGCATATGTGCTTGCAATTATTAACGGCAACACAGCACTGTAATAAACACACTATAGGGGGAATGATGGAGAAGCCTGCGAAACAAACGTATGCCCAGCGTATAAAGCGATTTTTGGTTGTTATTGGTCTAATTTTGATTGGCTCGACGCTTGCTATTATTGGCGGTGGCATATATTGGTGGATGCACACCAACAGAACCCCTGTTACCAGCCGTACGACGCTAGTGGCCGACGGCAATCTAAAGTCGACCAGCTCAGAGGATGCTATGGCTGCAATTGCAGAGAAGGTGTCGCCAAGTGTGGTTTCCATCATCACAAATATCACAACACGAACGATTTTTGGTATGGCACAAGCACAGGCTGCTGGGACGGGAATTATCGTCAGCAAAGACGGTTATATTCTGACTAACAAACATGTGATTTCTGGTGCGAGCAAGGTTGAAATCGTGTTATCTAACGGGACAACTTATAGTGATGTGCGGATTATTGGGTCAGATCCGCTGAATGATGTCGCTTTTCTGAAAGTAGATGGAGTGTCAGATCTAGCACCTGCGGTGCTTGGCGATTCTTCGACGGTACGAGTCGGCCAACAGGTCGTCGCAATCGGTAATTCACTGGGTCAGTATCAGACAACTGTGACAAGCGGGATTATTTCAGGCAAGGGTCGACCGGTCTCCGCCGCGAGCGGCGAAAGTGGTGAAACGGAAAATCTGACTGATTTGCTACAGACTGATGCCGCTATTAACCCGGGTAATTCAGGTGGACCACTGCTTAACTTTTCGGGACAAGTTATTGGTATCAATACGGCCGTGGCTGCGGATGCTCAAGGTATTGGATTTGCTATTCCAATCAATGCCACGAAAGGTGCGCTCAAATCGGTGTTGGCAGGCAAGGGGGTACAGCGTGCCTATTTGGGCCTGCGCTATGTTTCCCTTACGCCGACTGTGGCGAAACAATACAACATACAACAGACTAAAGGTGCGCTTATTATTGGTGACGAAGCAACTAGCGGTGTGGTTGCAGGCGGTCCAGCAGACAAGGCTGGTATTCGTGACAAAGATGTCATTGTCAAAATTAATGGGCTCACTGTCGGAGTGCAGGGTAGTGTCTCAAGTTTAGCGGGCGAATACGCGCCGGGTGATACTATAGAACTGATGCTATTACGCGGTGGCAAAGAACAGACAATTAAAATCACACTAGGTAATTACTCGGGCTAGGGCTTTACAAACACTAGTCCGTAGTCGAGAGTTTCGAGGTGGGACAGTCCGCCGCTAGATGCATGCTGAATGAGTTTGGCGTGCTGATAAGGGTCGGCTTCAATAATAAGCAAGCCGCCGGCTGGAAGTAATGGGATAGCCTGCTCAATTAGTTTTTTTATGAGTGCGGTGCCGTTTTTGTCGGCAAACAGAGCAAGTTCTGGTTCGTAATTGGTTTCTGGAGAGCGCTCCCAGCTTTTGTCGACATAAGGCAGGTTTGCTAATATAACATCGGCGCGGCGAGGGGCCGAAGCAAGTAGATCACTCCTTAAGGTTGCAACACGAGCATGAAGGTCACTAGCATTCTGCTCGGCAACAATAAGTGCGTGGCGGCTGATATCGAGCAGGGTGACGGTAAGTTCGGGGTGCTCGAGTTTGGCGGTAATACCAAGGCAGCCGCTCCCAGTACCGATATCGAGCAGAGTACGATGGCTAGGGTTGATGTACTTTTTAAGTAGTTCAATGAGTACCTCAGATTCTGGACGGGGAATTAATACTGCGGGAGTGACTTTGAACTGTCGTCCATAAAACCAGCGGTGACCAACGATGTAGGCGAGGGGGGTACGATCAAGACGTAAGTCGAGTCGCGCGTTCGCAATATCGAGTTCACGTGGTTCAATGCCATCTTCTTCGTGTGCATGTAAGTAAGTGCGGCTTTTGCGTAGTGTGTGAGCCAGTATGAGTTCGGCATCAAGTAAGGCACTGCTAATCCCAACGTCAGCGAGTTGTTCGGCGGCCTCGCGAAGCCAGATACGGATAGGGGTAATACTTGACTTTTTTACCATTCTGTGCTATATTTTACTACAGATATAATTGAAAACCAACACTATGAATGAACAGCACCCCATAACACCGCAAGAATATATTGAACCGTTACCAGCAACTGGCGCTGAACTGAGCCAGCAGTCAGCCGTTATGGTTGGTCACGCTGGAGACCCTGCGACTCCTGAAGCCCTCCGTCCACTCTACAAAGAAGAAGCACGGCGACTTGCGGCAGCGGCAGATAGACTAGCCGCACTTGAGGCCCCAAAGGTATAAAACCATGACAGAAAGAAACCCGCACAAAATTGAGCAGGCTGATATTGTGGTACCGAAACTTTCCCAAGGAGAAACGGCCGTCATTTTTCAGCGTCACGGCAAGTATAATCGCGATAGGGGTGCCCAGGATGCTGGCTCGCTGTTTACTGATGATGCCGAGCGTATTAAAAGTGCTGACGAGCAATGGTTCCACGATGTGCTTGCTGAGGGAGCGCAAGACACCTACGTATTGTTTGTTTCTAGCGATACTCAGTACGCTGGAAAGGGGCACCGAAGCCTCGAGACTGGCCAGCTAGCTCAGGATGCGGCAGTTCACGTCATGAAGGAGCGAGGCATTGATGCTAATGAGCATATTCTTAATCTGAAAGCTGATTTTTCGGTTGCCTACTCTCAGGATACTGGCCAATCCATTCGTCCAATGTCTGGTATTCGTGAGCCAGATATTTTTAATCCTGCAGACAAGAGCTACCTGGCGTTTCTACAGCAGAAGTATGGCTACGCTGATGAGGAGGCAAAGACCGGGCTGACTCCAGCCGGTTGGGCCGCACATGAGATGGATGTCGAGAAAGTCGAGCGCCTGAAGACGGGGGCGGAGGGTCAACAGGATCTTATCGATCGCACGAAAAAATCTTTGTATATCCTTGAACGTTATGCTCGTGTTTGGCATGCGAATAACCCCGGAAAAAAATTAGTGATTTGGGCAACATCGCACTATGATACAGTGAATCCACTTATTAAAGAGATCGATGGACAACTAAAAAATGATGATGGGACATTCGCGGATACCTATCAACCAGTAGATTATGGTGGTGGTATTGTGTTGAAGTTTTCGGCAAGCATAGAGGGTGCGCGGATTGAAACACGCGTGCACCATGGCGTGAGAATTGGGCTTGGAAATGTCGCGACTCGCCAGTCGGTTACTCGACTTGGGCTGCCAAAGTACTAACCGCTTCTTCGATTGATTCAAATTTTGGCACACCATAATCAGTGTGCCATTTATTGATGATTGAAAGGTGTGTTTTGAGCTGTTCGAGGTGGGAGTCAGTAAGGCCACCATCATAATTACCACTAACTTGTCGGGCGTGAATGCGCTCCACTAATGTCTCCCATTTTGGTATGACAATAGCATCGGGCTTCAACCATGAATTAACCGAACCCATAACCCACAACCCCATATCGACTGTTTGCGCTGTTATGACATCACAGCGCTGCTCTACCCGTTCAATCATCGGTACGCCACCATTCCACCACTCTATAGGGGGTTGCGCGCCAGAATCAATCCATAGGACATCCCCATCAATCCAGTCTGGCTCTGTCTGTTTTTTGCAAAAGTATGTCTTACCGGCACCCGAAGGTGTCATAATAAAAAGCCCTTTTGAGTGTGTTCGGTATTGTTTTTGTAAATGAGTAAAAAAATCTTCACCGTCACTGAATATGATATGAGGTAATTTCATACGTCTAGTATAGCAAATAGCAACACACTAACTTGTATGGCTGAATTACTGTAGAATAGAAATATGGTATTTCAACACTTACGGTACGTCTACTTTTTTGGTTACGGAGCGGATCGTGAAGTTGATATGATTCGTGCGATTACTGGTCGTAAACCAAAGGTGGTGGGGGCTGCGATATTGAAAGGTTATGAGCTTTATGTCCAGCCGCTTGAATGTATTACGAATAGCAAAAAAAATGATTTACGCCCGCGTGAGTTGCTGCGTCGTACTTGGGGTAATGAGTTTACGAGCTATGTCATTGTGCCGAACTCTAATGAATCGGTATGTGGCACACTCTTTCGTATCAGTCTCCACGATAGGCACCTTATCGACAATTGGGAACTTGTATCGCTCGGTTGGTACGATAAATTGTTTACAGAAGTAGAGCTCGATAACGGTAAAAAATATCGGTGCGAAACGCAGGTACTGGCACCTGGCCAGCAACCAGGCAGGCGGGTTGACGGTATAGACTATCGTCCATGGCTTGTGCCAAAAGAGAGGCTTATGGAGATTGCCTCGAATGTTCGCGTGGGCATACATGCTTAGAAAAGATTAAAAAATAGAAGTTTTAGTTTGCTACACCTTCGGCTTTGAGCTCACGCTCGTAGGCCTGCAGATGCTCGATGATGTCGTCGATATCACCGTTCATCGCAGCAGGGATATTGCTGCGGCTGTAGCCGATCCGATGATCGGTGATGCGATCTTGCGGAAAGTTATAGGTGCGGATTTTTTCGCTACGGTCGCCGCTACCAATTAACGCGCGCCGGTCAGCAGTAAGCTTTGCATTTTCTTCATCGATTTTGATTTGCAACAGTCGTGCCCGCAGGACGCTCATGGCCTTTTCGCGGTTTTTAATTTGTGATTTTTCGTCCTGATTGGTGACAACCATACCAGTCGGCAGGTGAGTGATCCGTACGGCGCTGTCGGTGGTATTCACACTCTGACCACCATGGCCACCGCTACGAAACACATCAACTCGCAGGTCATTTTGGTGGATCTTGACATCAGTCTCTTCGGCTTCGGGTAACACAGCGACTGTGACGGTGCTGGTATGGATGCGACCCTGGCTTTCGGTGACGGGTACGCGCTGCACGCGGTGAACGCCGCCTTCAAATTTGAGACGAGCATAGGGAGCATCACCCTTGATACTGAATATGACTTCTTTGTAGCCACCCGATTCATTGGCACTTTCGCTCATGAGTTCAGTTTTGTAACTATGAGTTTCGCACCAGCGTAGGTACATGCGGTAGAGTTCGGCGGCAAATAGCGATGCCTCGTCGCCACCAGCACCAGCGCGGATTTCGACAATGATATTTTTTTCATCATTTGGGTCCTTTGGAGTCAGCATAACAAACAGCTCGTTTTCAGTAGCATCAAGTTTTTGTTCAATCTCGGTCACTTCTGATTTTGCTAACTCTGCCAGTTCGTCGGTGCCCTTGGAGAGCTCTTTAGCGGCGGCGAGGTTTTTCTCGAGCTGCTCACGTTGGGTGGCTTTTTCGACAATGCATTCAAGCTCACTTAATCGTCGATGTTTTGTTGAGAAAGCTGAGTCGGTATATGCATCGGCGCGCGCAAGAAAAGCTTCGAGCAATTGTTTCTCAGCTCGTAGATCGTTTATACTAAGTTCGATGCGTGGCATGCTCTTATTTTACACCTTATGGTCGTTAAACAAAAAAAGTGGCAGTTGCTTTTGTAATTTTCATACTGTACTATTACAATTGTATCGTAAGCTTTATTTACACCTAGCCCCTAACATAAAAATACAAAAGGAGAACGTATATGTCAGAAATGCCGTCGGATGGTAGTAGCCAAAGGCCTTACCAGGAAGATGATGCCCGACTATTTATTGAGAGAGCAGTGGCCTCTCATCCGGAAACCGTCGATGCAGATGCGGCATTAACCTATGCTATCAACGAGCAGACGGAAAATCGTGATCGTCTCGCAACTTTAACAGATGTGCGTGACGGCTTCAATCAGCGGGCAAAGGAAGCAAATGATGAATACTTGCGTGGAGGCCTAGGCGACGCCCTGAGTAATGAGAGACTTAAGGCGCGCGAGAATAGTAAACGTGCATTCTCTGAGAACGCTGTGGAGATTAGTTCGAGGTCCGAAGGAGAATTCGGTCTCAGAGCTCGTACGGAAGCGGCAAGAGGCAAGCTCGGAGAGACACAAAACAGGCTGCGCCAGGCATTCGGGGAGATGGTGGCCCTCAGTCCAGATGTCGCAGGGTGGACGGTTGAGGACTTCCAAAAGGCAACAATTGAGCACGAACGCCTAAAATCAGAAGTGAGCCTTGCAGAGGAGGGTCTCGCACAGCTTGGTGGTTTCTCAGAGAAGCTTAGCTCAGTGTTTGTTCCTGGAGTTGAGTTTACCTATAGTGGTGTAAAAAGTCAGTTTATCAAGTCCTGCGAGGGCCATACCATAGATGATGAGACACAGCTGAGCGCACTCAATGGTAAACTCAATGCTATTAGTGACGATTACTTTGATCTCTCTCCTCGAGAGCTTGTTGGACGGTTCACTGAGGTAGCCGAACTAGCTCAATCATATCAACGAGAATCACTGGAAACAGCGCGCGGTAATTTAACGGCATTTGAAGACGGTATTCGTAACAACGGCCAGACTCAGGCCGATAACGGTCCAGACACAAACGGGCAGTAAAATCAGTTCCGTAGAACAGCCAACTACCTTATAGGTGCTAGCAAAGATTTTGATGATGATGCCTTTGTCATGTTTGAAGTCTTTTGGGGGTGAGTATGTCGAAGGCCTTATCTTCAATAGTCACGGGCTTTGTTTCGATCTCGTCAATCTCGGCTTCGCTAATTGTTTCTCTGCGCTTAGTTCGGCGAGGTTGAGTTCAATACGCGGCATACTATTATTATAACAGGGGTAATGACTTTTTACACTAGCAAGTAGTATCACAACAGCATATTGACAAAATTCAAATAATTTGCTAATATGAGTTATATAACTAAGCAAAATAAAAATGTCCCCCGTAACACATAAAAACCGCACTCATGAAGTTGCTCCCATCGATAGAGAAGGGGGTGTCAATGATCGTGTCTCTAGCATCGAACAATCGCGTCTCGATGAAATGCTCGCCGACCCGATTGTAAGCAATATCCCATTGGCGGAACAACATGAAGCCGTGAGTCAGGCGTTCGAACTCTATCTGAAAACGAAAGAGTTTGTCGCGCCAGTTATTGTTGGGTTTGCCGATGAACTTTTGCGAGAAGCCGGTGACACTAAGCAAATTGTTTTTGCAGCACGCGATGGACTAGGCCCCTATGTAGCCGCCCAAGCCTTACGGCAGAAGTTTCCCGATTATTACAAAACTATGCCCGAGAAATTGTCATACGCATATTTTACGCGCAAACTGATGAGAAATTCGACTACTGAAGAAATCCGTGAATATGTCACCGGTTTGGGTATCAACCCCGATGAACCGACGCTTGTAGCAGATATCGGCATGTTTGGAAGCATACAGTACGAAATAGCCCGGTGCTTTGCAGATGCCGAGCTCCGCTATCTCATCTCGCGTAATTGGTCTATCCCTGGCTATCTCGATGATGGTAGCGAGATGCAGATGCGTGCACTAGATAAAGGAATTATGGGCAACCCCGTCGTTCACTTTATGGAAGATACCTTTTCTGGCCCGACCGGTTCAGCTTCGCGCTTAGTCAGACAAGGAGACAAGTTGGTACCAGACGTTGAGTATGGCGTATACGAACCCAAGGAGTTACTAAAGCGCGTCTATGCGATAAAAGCATTTGAAGATTATGTCGCTGAGTACGATCAGCCGCCCAGGCCCGGGGCTGCGTTGGAAGCTAATGCAAAACTTGATGAATTTCTCTGTAATGTTCAGAATTTTCAGCATCTTATGGTGCCACATATAAGCGGATAACGAAAGGACTACAATTTTATGACAGTTAACCATGAAATGAGTACGAAAAACGACCGCAACGAGGCAACAGTAGCGGTCATTAAAGCGCACCTAAAAGATGCAATGAATGAAGCACTGGGTCGCTATGGTACCGGCAATATGTACGCAGCTAGCATGACAATGTACGATACGCTGTTTGGGTATAAACTTAATGAAACTACCAAATCGTACGCACCACCTATTGATGAGTTACTTATGAATCCAGATCGAACCGTGCCTACTCGTGAAGAATTTTCAGTTTGGTTTCGTGAGGCCTTAGTTCATGATCGAGCATTTCAAAAAGCCTGTGAATTTCCGGGAGCTATCGAAGCGGTAGATCAGATGCTGAATGCGGGGCCAACTATCATCTGGACCGAAGGTGATACCCGTCATGCCGTGGGCGACGCACCAGGCAGCGGTGAACAGCTCGAAAAAATTCGCGGTACCGGTGTTTTTGATCGAGGGGTCGAAAAAGCAATGGCTACGGTCGCGCTGACAGCAGGCAAATCTATAAGCGAAGACCCAGGAGAAATGATACTTACTGCTGCTGTGGACCGGCTCATTGCTGCGGAAGCTAGCGAATCGAAATTTTCTCGAGATGCGATCGGCCGCGTCGTAGACCACCTGCGTGGGCAAAATGTGACGAGTGTTGTCGTGCTAGAAGACCGGCTCGGTAACGCCATGCGTATGCAACAAATCCTTGAATCAAACGGATTTACCGCACGTGGTATATGGGTACGTCAGGGTCGGCATGGTCGTAAAGAAGGTATACATGGGGACGATATTTTAGAAGCATCTACAATCGCTCAAGCGGGCGAGCTCATCAGAGATTTGCGCGGAGAGGTCGGCCAACCAATCGGTATCGTCTGTGATTTTGACGGTGTGCTTGGCGATCAGGAAAAACGCGAGCAACTACAGGCTGAACGAATTTACGATGAGTGCCTACAGCAAGGGTGGCTGGCATAAAGTGAAGAACCAGCTATTACAAAAGATCGTGCATTTAGCACGATCTTTTTAGTTACATTTATTGTTCGGTCTTTTTGGCTTTTTTGGCGTTTAGCTTTTTGGCCTTGTTGGCTAGCAGTGCCTTGCGGGCTTCGGCAGCGGCAAATTTGGCCTTGAAGCGGTCAACACGGCCTTCGGTGTCGATGATCTTTTCCTCGCCAGTGAAGAATGGGTGAGAAGCGGAAGAGATATGGACTTTGACAAGTGGATACTCGTTGCCGTCTTCCCATTTGATAGTTTCGGTTGTTGGCGCTGTTGACTGAGTCAAGAACGCGAAGCCCGCTATATCGTCGCTAAATACGACCGGGCGATAGTCTTGTGGGTGAATACTGCTTTTCATACTCGCACCAGTATACACTAGTAGCGGTCTATTGTCAAAGGGTGGTATGCGGACTATAATTATAACCAACACACGCCAAATATCAACAACTATGTCAAGCAATATTCATACCATCAATGCTGAGCATCCCCTGCATGAAGGCGGGGTTGTTATGGATGGGATAGTTGACGAGTTTGTAGAGCGTCATGGATTGGGCGCTGTGGTGGTTGATATGACGGCGCGGCTAGAAGGACGTCGAAAGGAACGGTGGGCTGAAGAGCGGCAACTGCACGCTAAGCAAGACCATGAAGTGCTGACGCAGCGCATCGAACGAGCATGCCAAAAACTAGAGGGGTTGATTGCGAGATTTCGAGAAGTATCGGGTGCGACCAACGATACATTGCCAATCATTTGCTCGATTGATCGCGGAGTACGGAAGGTTAAGATTGTTTCGCGTAATCCGCGTCACCTGCGGATCGATACCTTTGAACAAAGCGAGGGAGATACAGTTAGTTTGCGACTCCGTGAGACACCGGTTGTGTCACAAACCACACGTTTTTCGGGAGATGAAAAATACGAGCTACTAAGCGGCAGTGACGAAGCAATTGTGCTTGATGATATGATCGAAAATCTGGAAGTATACTTTATGCAACACGAGACCGAGGCTTAACTATGCGCCACCAAGAGTATACGCAGAGTAAAGACGGCTCTCCTTCGACTGAGATCGGCAACAGCCTACCAAGTGGCGAAACAGTAGATGGCCGTATTTTCGCTACGGCACAGGCTGAGCTAGATACACTACAAAATCATGCGGGCGGTTTGGGTGTTACTCCCGACGCACTGGTTGGTGACTACGTTATGGCAGCTGCTGACTCGTTTGCTGATGGAAGTGGCGGTGAGGTGACAGCTGGCGTCGTAGGTGGACTAGAGGTGGCCGAGCACCCAGAGAATTCTCCGCGTACCGCAAGGGCACTCGATAGATTACCGATTGAATCAATTAGCTCTGCACTGACAATCCTTGAATCAAGTAACCCAGATGGGGTTGCAAAGGTGGTGGCGGCTATCGACAGTGCCATTCATGACGATGTACCAAATCATGAACACAATGACCGTATACATGGGATTGTGAATGAGGCGCGGAGTGCATATGAGTTGCCGGCACTTGGCGGCGGGGAGGCAGAGGTAAGAGTTGCCAGCGTAACCGAAAGTGAGGTAGCACACGAAGAGCTATCTGAAAGAGTCGAGCGTGCTATTGACAACTGTGAATTTGTCAGGAGTCCCGAGTTAGAGCGTGCAATTGATGGATTCTACCGCGATCACGATCGATTGGGTGAGATTATTCGAAAGTGCGCTGAAGGCACAATAGGCCGGGATGAACGTCAGATATTGCTTGATAACCCTACGATCACTGGTAACTACGAAATTGATCACGCAATCTGCCAGATACTTGCTCAGGATGGTACCACTGCGACGAGCCGTCGCGAACAACTACAGTCTGCAGATGAAGCGATTTCTGGTATATTTCTCAATGAAGTGTGTGTTGGGGCTATGACGCTCGAGGAAGAGGATATCCAACAGGTTGCGTCCTTGCATGAATTGGTGAGGCAGGCAGCGATACGCGAAGATCTGTTATTCACGGCAGCGGACGGGCGCGAGCTATGGCAGGAGCAACCAGGGGAATACGTTGGCGGAGCGAGCCTCTATCACCGACGCGAACTAGTTAAACCATATGTCATAGAGCAGGAACTTGCTACACGACGAAATCACAAGGCTCTCGCGCATCAAGATATGCGTCACGCCGGGCAACTACTATTTCATAACACACCAAATCTCGCAGAAATAACCAGGAGTTCATTTAAGCTTGCTTCAAGGGGCCACCAGTATGAAAAAACGGGCGACTTTGTGACTGGTTCAAATCGCGACACTATTGAGCAGCACAGCAACCTTTCGCATTGGTGTGAAGAATATATGCCATCCGCCTACAAGCTGCCAGTCGGTGCAGTTGTAGCAAATGCGGATCGTTCGCCCGGTACTGTCGCGGTGCCGCTTGCGGAGATCGTCGCACAGGCGCCGTATTCGGCACGCGACATCGAGTATGGGGTCTTAGAAGCGAAGAAAGGTGTCGTGCTCGATGTTACTCAGAATGACGGAGTTATTTATGGTGAAAATAATGGTTCAAACGACAGTCCGGGCCGATTTGGTCGAGATAGGGTATTTCTTAAAGGGAATAGGGCTGATCAGCAAGAAGCAGCACAAAATTTTGAACTAGATTTTGGACGCTCTATGGGTACGTCTGAAGGAAATGTCTCGATGATATTGCTGACGGAGGACGATGTGCGCTGGCACGGTAGCATGTTATATCCTTTTGGTGCTGGGGAAGGATACCCTGGAACAGTGCATCTCTCTTATGATGGACAGCTAAGGCAGGTTCAGAATCAAGATAGAGCCTCGTTTGAAGCACGGCAGCGAGTACAGGAAGAAGCACTCACTGAAAAAATTCGCGCGCTACAAGCTGGCAGTATTGATCTCCCCCAATACCGTGATCGATACGTTGTGCCGCTTCGGAGTGGGGTGATGGAATTTCGTGTAGAAGGAATGGATGTTGCAACGGCTGCAACGAAAGCAAGGAACATTGCTAATATGTTCGGCTAGAGTTGACAGTTCTTGCTTGGCCTAATATAATTAACCTCTGTAATAAAAGTAATAAAGCAACGTGCACAGATATCCTGTATAGGTGTGCACGCGAAGGGAGAAGGATATCATGGCTATTGAAGTCGATATCAAGGCTTTGCTCGAAGCCGGTGTGCATTTTGGCCACAAAACGAGCCGGTGGCACCCGAAGATGGCGCCATACATTCATAGCAAACGCCAGGACAGTCACATCATTGACCTGACAAAAACGGTTGAAGGCCTCGATAAGGCGCTTCCATTCCTGACGGCTGTCGTCGCAAGCGGCAAGCAGGTACTGTTTGTTGGCACTAAGAAGCAGGCGAAAGATGCGGTGAAAGCAGCTGCTGAAAAAGCTGGCCAGCCCTACGTCACGGAGCGCTGGATTGGTGGCATGCTCACAAATGTCGCAACGGTTAATGCGCAGATTAAAAAGCTCAAAGATCTTGAGCGACGGATGGCGAGCGGCGACCTAGAAAAGCGCTACAACAAGCTTGAGGTGCAGCGTTTCCAAGAAGAGATCGACCAGCTAAACGTAAAATATGGCGGCATTAAAGAGCTAAATGGTAAGCCAGGGGCGCTGATCGTGCTCGACACACTGGTTGACGACAACGCGGTGGCCGAAGCTCGTACACTTAGTATCCCTGTGGTGGCAGTCGTCGATACCAATGCCGACCCAAGCAAAATTGACTACGTGATCCCCGGTAACGACGACGCGATTAAAGGGCTCCAACTGATGCTTGACTACTTTGTTGCTGCGGTGGCCGAAGGCGTCGCAAAGAAAGAGGCGTAGCGATGGCAGTAACAATTGAAGATATAAAGAAGCTTAAGGAACTGACTGGTGTCGGGTTAACTGATGCCAAACAGGCGTTGGTTGCAGCAAACGGTGATTTTGACAAAGCGCTCGAAGAAATGCGAAAAAAAGGCCTCACCAAAGCCGAGAAAAAAGGCGACCGCGAAGCTCGCGCTGGATTGATTGAAAGTTACGTACACAGTGGCCGTATTGGCGTAGTGGTCGAGGTCAACTGTGAAACCGATTTTGTAGCCCGTGTCAATGAGTTTAAGCAGCTTGCACACGAAATTGCCATGCAGATTGCTGCCATGAGCCCACGGTATGTCAGCGAAGCCGATATCCCTGCTGAAGAATATGATGCCAAGAAAAAAGAATTGTTCGAAAGTGATAGTCTCAAGGGTAAGCCAGCTGAAATGGCCGAAAAAATCGTTGAAGGCCAGCTAAAGAAGCATTTTGCCGAGCAGGTATTGCTGGCTCAAGCGTTTATCCTGGACGACAGCATGACCGTCGAAGAGCGCATCAAGCAACAGATCGCCAAAAGCGGCGAAAATATCGTTGTACGACAGTTTAAGCGTATTGAACTTGGTGTCACTGAGTAAAATCCTGTTGTACAAACTGGTTGTGGTTTGCTACACTAGCACGAGATGAAAAAGCTAAGGCAAATGACACCTAACTAAACAACCCGCAGGTCGGGTTGTTTTTTTATGCCAAAGAGAGGGGGGATATGTTACACGCACAGTGGCCAAGAGAAACGCTAGAAGCTGAAGTTGACGCGAAAGGAGGCTGGGTAAATGCTCATATGCATATTGATCGAGCATATACGGTGTCGCCGCACAACTGGCACCTGACCAATGCCTCACTGCAAGAAAAATGGGACTACGTAGACGCGATGAAACGTGACGCGACGGTCGCAGAAATTGAAGCGCGTATGCATCAGGCGGTTGAATTGCAGCTGGCGCAGGGCGCACAGGCGCTCTGCTCATTTATTGATTGTGACAGTGTGGTCGAGGACAGGGCAATAACTGCGGCCGCCAAAATCCGTGATGAATATAAAGACACTATTACGATTACGTATGCCAGCCAGCCGCTTAAGGGCATTATTCGACCAGATGAATACGCGTGGTTCCGGCGCGCGGCCGAATTTGTCGACATTATCGGTGGCTTGCCAGAGCGTGACGAACGGGATTTTGGTAAAGGTGAAGTGCATGTGGATCGGCTGATTGAACTAGCCCTCGAACACGACAAATCACTCCACATTCATGCGGATCAAATGAATGACCCCGCGCAGCGCGATACCGAGATGATTCTACGAAAAGCGCGTAGTGCTGGGCTTAAGGGCAGAGTGGCGCTGGTTCACTGTTTGTCGGTTGCCGCGCAGCCGGCAGAATACCGCCAGATGATTTACGAGATGATGCGCGAAGATGACATATCGGTTATTGCGTGTCCATCGGCATGGATTGACAGTCGCCGCAACGAGACCATGGCGCCGACACATAACGCAACAACTCCAGTTGATGAACTCGTCTTGGCTGGCGTGAATGTGGCGCTTGGCAGCGATAACATACAGGATATCTACAAACCGTTCAGTACTGGCGATATGTCGCGCGAGCTGTGGATGATGATCGAATCTGGCCATCTTTATGGCAGGGAAGAGTTTGGCATGGACACACTCGCGGCGATTGCAAGTGTCAATGGACTTAAGGCACTTTTTATGGCTAGTGACCGAACCGTGCCGGTGTTGGCTCGCTAGCGAGGCAGTAATCCACTATAATTGACTATATGAGCGAAAGTGGACGTAAATTCGAAATGTTCCCAGGACGCGATCCTGAGCGCCGGTTTGGCGCTGGCGAACGGGAGCCGACGGTTGATTTACGGTCAGAATACGAGGTGTTCACCGATCATGAACGGGTTGATAACGCGCGCGACAACGATGATGCACTTGCTAGGCTACGCGATACACTGAGCGAAGACAGTGATGGCATTATTCATCTTGTTATTCCTGAATATAACTACGATTTCTCTACCAACCCGTTTGTTGGTATGGGGCCGGCGACTCGCCGGACGTATGCGATTTCGCGCTACTTGGATGTGGTGTTTTTGCATCGTTTTATGTATCAGGATATTCTTGTTTGCGGTGTACGATCGCGTGACTTTGTGGATGAGCCAGAGCGGGCGGCATGGGTGAGGCATATTTCACAAACGGGGGGCATCCGGCTTGACGAGAGCGATACGAGCTATGACATCCTTGCGCTAAAATTCGCACCCTATGTGGCATCGGACACGACCGCGGCATGGATGCTCCTTTACCACAAGCAAGAGCCGCATTCGACGCAACGGCCACACTACCCGCTTGATGTGTGGATGATTTATGACGCAAACGCCTATAAAGAGATAGAAGGGGTGGGTGATTTTCGGCGTGCCTATACGCTGCGCGAAGGCTATGACCGCCGAGCGAGTTTAATCGGGATTGCGCAAATAAATTAGGTTCTTATTTGCTATACTATAGGGAGTAATTATGAGGAAACTATGTTTGATACAGACGAATATGAATTGAAGATGGAAGGTGCGCTAGAGCACTTTGACGGTGAGCTGAAGAAAATTCGCACCGGACGCGCGCATCCGAGTATGCTTGATGGAATTAAGGTGGAGGCGTATGGTACCGATATGCCGCTTAACCAAGTGGCCAACGTCACGGCTCCCGAAGCTCAACTGCTGCAGATTACCCCATTTGATCCCGCGAATATCCAAAAAATCGCTGCTGCGATACGCAACGACCAGGGTTTGGGACTAAACCCAAGCGACGATGGGCGAGTTGTTCGTGTACCGGTGCCGGCACTAACAGAGGAGCGGCGCAGGACCCTAGTGAAGCAAGCCAGCGAAAAAACTGAAGAAGCCAGGATTGCACTACGAAATGTTCGTCAGGATGGGCTGAAGGATGCGAAGCACAAAAAAGAGAATAAAGAGCTGTCGGAAGATGATGTAAAATTGGTTGAAAAAGAATTTGATCGTTTGATGAGTTTCTACCAAGCGAAAATTGAGGAAAGTTTTAAGGCTAAAGAGAAAGAAATCCTTACGCTCTAATGGCGAATGTTCCAACGCATATTGGCTATATTGTCGACGGCAACCGTCGCTGGGCGTCCGCTCGTGGCGAACCTGCCTACAAGGGGCATATCGCTGGCTACAAAGCCCTAAAAGAAGTCATACAACAGACAATTGATGCTGGGGTGCGCTATACCAGCCTTTATGTGTTTAGTACCGAAAACTGGAAGCGTAGTAGCGAAGAAGTTGATAAGCTCATGGGCCTGCTCCTTACTGGCCTGGGGCAAGATCTACACATTTTCACCGAGAATAACATCCGCATACGATTTTTGGGAAGCAAGAAAGGTTTGAGCAAAGCTGTTGTTGCAGCTATGAGCAAAGCCGAAGCGGAAACATGCAGTTTCACTGGGGCTGAGGTTCTGCTCTGCCTAAATTATGGTGGTCAGCAAGAAATAGTCGAGGCGGTGAAGCGGATTGTTGATAAGGCTATTGCGAGCGATGCAATCGACGAAGCAATGATTGCATCAGAGCTCTATGCGCCCGATGTTCCACCGTGTGATCTTATTGTCCGCACAAGTGGTGAGCAGCGACTCAGCAATTTTATGCTTTGGCGCAGTGCCTATAGTGAGCTGCTATTTGTCGACAAAAACTGGCCTGAGATGACAAAGCAAGACGTAACCGATATACTAGAAGAATATAACAATCGCGCACGGCGCTTTGGAGGCTAAATGGATATTGTTTTTGGTATTGTGCTTGGTGTAATTGTACTAACGCTACTCGTGGTGGCTCACGAGCTTGGTCATGGTTTAATTGCTCGTCAACATGGTGTGATTGTCGAAGAATTTGGGATTGGTTTTCCACCGCGCGCCTGGGGCAAGAAACTAGCACATAGCATTCTCGGTAAGAATGTTACATATAGCGTGAACTGGTTACCGCTTGGGGGATTTGTGAAGCTGCAAGGCGAGCATGATGCCGCATCTAGGCCTGGTGATTACGGGGCGGCGTCTTTTTGGCATAAAACGCAAATCCTACTAGCCGGTGTCGCGATGAACTGGTTGGTTGCCGCAGTGCTTCTTTCTATTTTGGCGGCAGTCGGTATGCCTAATATTGTGAAGAACCAGTTTTATCTACCTAACGATGCGCAAATACTCAATCAGCCAGTAGAGCTCGTAGCTGTAACAAAAGATATGCCAGCTGATAGAGCAGGTCTACGCCAGGGTGATAAAATCCTTCGTTTTGCGGGCTCACCGCTTGAAACGGCCGATGATCTCGCGCGCCTTGCTAAAGCCAATAAGGGCCAATCGGTCGAAGTGATTTATTCACGACATAGCGTTGAAGCCAGTACAAAAGTGAATTTACGATCGGACAATGGTGACAAAAAAGGCTATTTGGGCGCTAGCCCGTCTCAAATGGCAGTCATAAAATCAAGTTGGTCGGCGCCAATCGTAGGTGTAGGGCTAACGGCACAAATGTCCTGGATAACCATTCAGGGTCTTGGGGATGTGATTGCAAATACTGTCCATGGCCTTGTTCTAAAACTAAGTCCGAATCAAACCGATCAACAGACCGCAAATACTAAGCTGGCAACGGTTGGCGATAGTGTTGCTGGACCAATCGGTATATTTGGCGTCATATTCCCTGCGGCCGAAAAAGCTGGTCTTACTCATGTCGTCATGTTGGCGGCGATCATCTCGCTAACGCTTGCCGTGATGAATATTTTGCCGATTCCAGCGCTCGATGGCGGACGCTGGTTTGTTACTGCGCTGTTTCGAGTGATGAAGAAACCGCTCCGTAAAGAGCTTGAAGAGAAGATACATGGCACAGGCTTTATGGTGCTAATGGCACTTGTACTGCTGGTTACGATTGCCGACATAGGTAAGTTTCGATAGGAGCGTTTGATGGTGGGGCGATGGCTGCAGCGTCGAAAATTGTGGTGGGTCCTCTGGCCGCTGCTAGTGGTTGGTGCTGTGTTTGGGGCTCGGTACATAGCGCTAGCCGTCGTTCAGCTGGTGCATTTTGTAAACCCTTTATTTACTGGTAACACAATTGTTGGTGAACAATGGTTTCGGGTTGCGGCGCTCATTGCTGCGGTAGGAATGGCGATGGGTGTATCTCTGATTGTTGCGGGCCAGAAGCTAAGCCGCAAGCTGATGGGTATTCATCGATTACCAAATTGGCAGGATATTGGCCTTGGGGTTGCGGGGTTTGTCATCTATGCAGCTGTTGCGACAATACTTCTTGCCGTACTTAAGTCGCTGTCGCTTGTTGATATTGATCAGCTTCAGACCATCGGTAGTACTGGTGTCTATGGCATGGATAGAATGATGGTATTTGTTGCGCTTACGATTGTAGTGCCATTTGTCGAGGAGTTGCTCTTTCGTGGCTATTTATACGGGAGGTTACGTGGGGCTCATGCGCCGCTCTGGCTGTCGGCGAGCATTACCAGTCTGACGTTTGGCGTGCTGCATGGGCAATGGAATGTCGGTATAGATGTGTTTTGTCTTAGTATGGTGGCGTGCTATTTAAGGGAGCAGACTGGCACTGTGTGGCCAGGAGTAATTATGCATATGATTAAAAATATGATAGCATTTTACATCGCATTTTCGGTGACGTGACCACACAGCTGGTCAACTGAATAAAGAAATTATACAATAGGCTACATTATGAAATTGTCACAAAATTTTACGAAGACATCGAAAACCGCGCCAGGAGACGAGGTTGCACATAATGCACAGTTGCTTATACGTGCCGGCTATATTCACAAAATGATGGCTGGGGTTTACGCCTACATGCCACTTGGCTTGAAGGTGATTGAGAATATAAAACAGATTGTTCGCGAAGAAATGAATGTGGTTGGGGGGCAAGAAGTGATGATGACAGCACTGCAGCCACGTGAACTATGGGAGCGAACGGATAGGTGGGATGATAACAAAGTCGACAACTGGTTTAAGACAACACTTAAAAATGGTACTGAACTGGGTGTTGGCTTGTCGCACGAAGAACCAATAGTCGATGCACTGCGTCGCTACGCAAGTTCGTATAAGGACTTTCCACTGAGCGTTTACCAGATACAAACCAAGTTTCGTAATGAACTGCGGGCCAAGAGTGGGCTGTTACGCGGCCGTGAGTTTATCATGAAAGATATGTATAGCTTTGCTCGTACCGAGGAGGAGCATTTGGCGATCTACGAAAAGGTAGCGGCAGCTTACTTGAAGGTATACGAACGGCTCGGTATTGGTGCCGACACGTATCGTTGCGCGGCCGACGGTGGATATTTTACTGATAAGTTCAGCGATGAGTTTCAGACTCTTACGGATGTCGGTGAGGACACGATATATGTCGATGAAGATAAGCGCATTGCTGTTAATAAAGAAGTATTAAACGATGAAACACTCAATAAGTTGGGGCTAGACCGGAACAGTTTGGTCGAAAAGCGTGCTGTCGAAGTAGGTAATATATTTCCACTTGAAAGCAAGTATAGCGATGCACTTGACCTTTATTATACCGACGAAACAGGCCAGCAACATTCGGTGATAATGGGCTGCTACGGCATCGGTATTAGTAGGGTCATGGGTGTAATTGTTGAAAAGTTTGCCGACGAAAAGGGGATTGTATGGCCAGAATCAATTGCGCCGGCAAAAGTGTATCTTGTGCAGATAGGTGAGGACGCTCGACCAGCCGCCGACGCGTTGTACGATGAGTTCATGCGGAAAGGTATTGAGGTAATATATGATGACCGAGATGAGCGACCGGGAACAAAATTTGCCGATGCTGAACTGATAGGTATACCATACCGCGTGACGGTCAGTGAACGTCTGGTGGAGCAGCAAAAATTCGAATTCACCCCAAGAAAAACGGGGGAAACCGAGCTATTGACACACGATGAATTGCTTGCTAAACTGAACTAACTTGTAAGCGTCTTGGAGGGAAATAACACTAGTCACCTAGACTTGGTCCTTCTCGGGACGGGCTATAAGGAGATATTGAGGAAATAATGAAAAAAGCATACCAGATTACAGAAGCCGGTCGCAAAGAGCTTGAGATAGAGCTCGCCGATCTTAAGGGTCGTCGTGGTGATATTGCAGAAAAAATTGCTGAAGCACGTGATTATGGTGATTTAACCGAAAACGCTGAATATGACAGTGCTCGTGAAGAACAGGGACTTGTTGAGACGCGTATTGCAGAGATTGAAGATATTTTAATGAACGCAGAAGAAATTAAGAGCCGAAAAAGCAGCAAGGTACAACTGGGAAGCACAGTTGAACTAAAGACTGGCGCAAAGAAGTTCAACTATACATTGGTTGGGCCAGTCGAGGCGGATCCGCTGAGCGGCAAAATTAGCAATGAATCGCCTATCGGGATTGCATTGATTGGCAAAGTAGTTGGCGATAAGGCGACGATTACGACACCTAAAGGTAACACGACCTACACAATAGTTTCGATAGCCTAATTTGTACATAGATTTACAATACCCCATATATAGTGGGGTATTGTTTATTTTACATAAGCATCACACTAGAAACGACACGAAAAGCGATGTACTATGAGAGTAAGTACTTTGGAGGGTGCTGAAATATATCAACAAACTGCGATGCTTTGGTGGGCAATCGTACGTTTTTTATGTAGGGGGAAACTATGACCGAACGCCAACCGCGCACAATGCAAAGATCAGAGGTGCTAGTAGTAGAGGAAGAAAAGAAAGATTTTGATCCTCGAACGCTCGGCGCGTTTGGATTTCTCACGGGTCAAGTTGATTACAGTGATAGAACATACGATGAAATCATGAGAACTGATGAAAATCTCGATGATATGCGCAGAGTCCGCGTCAAGCGGGGACGAAGCTCATCAAAAAGCACACTCTATGTCTCTGAATTACTCATCGGTAGTAAGTATAGTGACCATGAGTTCTTTAATGAGCTAATTGATACTGTAAAAGGCTTGCCTAAGGAGCACAAGCCCGACGAGGTGGTTATAGCGGGCTTGTTTATGGGAGATTTTGGTGGTCGCAAAAAAAATTCAAGGTGGATGCTAAAACCCGGCTTACGTACCCTCGAGGATCAGTTTCGTGCAGGTAAGGAAAAACTTAATCAACTGCAAGAGCTTGGTGTGCCGATTGTGTACACCCGCAGCGACAACGACACTGATATTATTGAGGAAATGACGTATGAAGGCTTCCGTCAGCTCGAGAAATTAGGTAAACAGCACACTAAAGATAATAAAGACGATGATGACGTTCTAAGACAGTGGTCGACTCGAGAAAAATTCAAAGCGAACCCAAATTGGCCCGAGTACTACCGGTTCACAAAATACGTTGCGTTCCCGTACTGTATAAGGACGGGACACATGTTGCGGACCGCTGAACAGATCGTTCAAGATACGAATGGCGAATATGACGAGCCAGAGCGTGAGATTCTTTTTGATGCATATAAAAGAGTATCGAGTGGGCAGAGACTTTTGGCGAAGCACATAGCCGTGCTTGATAGGGGGGCGCTAAAAGACGATAACAAACTTACGATAGTTGGTGATTTTGAGCATGAAGTGACGACTCGTGGGAAAAAATATACGGACCTCGTTCGACATAAGTTCCAGACTTCCGCTGGAACTTTATCTAACTATCTTGCGAAGCCAAAGCAAATACAAGGGACACTAGCTGCTGAGGGTATTGCAACGCATGACAATGTCATCATCACCGGTCAGCAGGAAGATATGGGTGTCATCCAACGTGGTAATAAAGGCATTCACTCCATTGGCGGACTACAGAGCCCAAAAAAGGCACTTCGTGAAGACGGTGATATCTTTACCTCACCCTCAAACACGGTTGCACGTACAATTTTAGGCCGCGGTAGGTTCCACGAACCGAGCGCCAAGTCGATTGAACGTACAGATGACGGCAGGCATCTCATTACATTTTATGAGCGGGGTTTGATGGAAGTAAGCGAAAGCCTTGAAGAAAGAGTGTGTTTTTACGAGATTTGTGACGAACAAATAGGTAGCTTGAGTGCTCGTATTGACTACTTGCTCAAACACCTAGATAGAATGTCTAACCTTCTCAAAGTACAAAAAGTTGTTCTCAATTTCGGTGGCGATAGGCTGCATGGCCGTAACTACAGTGACTTTCCAAGGGAAAGCGGGCGAACTGGTTTGATGGGAATGGACCAACAAGACGACTTATCGCTAAACATCCTTTATACTTGGCTCGACTCCCTTTCTAAGCAGCAATTCGATAATTTAACCGTCAACGTGACCACAGGTAACCACGAATGGAACAGTGGAACAACTAAGTGGCACGGGTATTCATTTGCTTCACCAGTGTACTACGCGTTTGTGAGTGGTTATATGAATGTTGGGTACAGTCGCGAGGAAGCAGAAGCCCGGGTGAATTTCCACGACACAATCATAACCGACAGTGGAGAACCGTTTAAGACTTTTTCAACAATCATGCACATTGGTGCTGTTGGAATTGAGCTAAGGCATTTCTTCGGTAAGGGTGGTGGCCTTGGTGGGCAACCTCCGGTAATGGCGGCAGTAAAAAACACAGTGGCGCTTGGTGACTTGAAGAAGGACATTCATATCACGGCATCTGGACATTACCACCACCCAACCTATATGGTAAGCAATGGAAAGATTAACTTCTCGGGTGGATCACTTGCTGGTATTACAGGCTTTGAATACGATTTCGGACTAGTACCCGTCATATCGACATCGGGTGTCAATATGGGAGGCAAACTTCCTCCAGTACTTGAAGTCGCTACCGAAGAAACACTTATCAAGCATAAAATCAAAGACGGTCCGTTTAGTGATCGTGAAATTGCTGAAAAATTTGGGCTACGTACTGATCCAGGCTTTGATCCATATCGACATGGTCTATATACTGGTCCAGAAGCGCCACACAACGCCACACAAAAATTTGCACTTTTACTCGGTAATCGCGCTGCATACTCTGCAGCTCGCACGGGTTATCTAGCTAATCCAAATCGGCATAGATAGATAAGCCGTATTGTTTAATATTGGTTTTCGACAGATTGAACCATCTGCTATACTGATAATCAGTTATGGCAACAATGAAAGAACTGCGCGACGAGCGCCTGAGAAAATTGGATGAGCTAAAGAAGTTAGGTGTGAATGCATATCCGGCAGAAGCGGAGCGTACGCATAACATTGCCAATGTAGTTGCAAATTTCAATGAACTTGAGGGACAGACGGTCAAAGTTGTCGGTCGGCTGATGGGCACACGTAAATTTGGTAAGTTGGCCTTTCTCGTACTCCGCGATATGAGCGGGCAAATGCAGCTGTTTCTAAAAGCCGATACCGTAGAGCAGCTTGATGCTAGTCGGTCGCAGCTTGGTATGGGTGAACTTAATCTGCTTGACCCGGGTGATTTTGTGGAGGCTGAGGGGCCGGTGATCAAAACGCAGACGGGTGAGGTGAGTGTGGACGTGCGCAAGTTGCGATTGCTCACCAAGTCGCTCCGGCCGATGCCGACCGAACAAGAAGGCTTTACCGACAAAGAGCAGCGTTTGCGCCGCCGCTATGTCGATATGAATGTCAACCGCGATGTGCGCGAACGATTTGTGCGTCGCAGCAAATTTTGGCAGGCAACACGCAAGTTTCTTGATGACCACGGGTTTTACGAGGTCAATATACCAGTGCTTGAGCATACAACTGGTGGCGCTGACGCTAACCCATTTGTGACGCATATGGATGCCCTTGACCAAGACTTTTACCTGCGTATTAGCCACGAACTTCCACTGAAGCGATTGCTCGGGGCGGGGTTTGAGAAAGTATACGACGTGGGCCCGCGATTCCGCAACGAAAACTATACTGACGAACACCTGCCAGAGCACGTCGCCATGGAATGGTATTGGGCCTATGCTAACTGGCAGGATGGTATGAAGTTCATGGAAGAAATGTACCGGTTCGTGCTTCAGGAAACGTTTGGTACGCTGCAGTTTACCGTACAGGGTAAGCAAGTACACATGGGCAAAGAGTGGGAAGTATGGGACTACGCGACGGTTATTCGTGACCACTACGGGATTGATGTATACAGTACCAGCATCGAAGAGGTGAGTGCAAAATTAGCTGAAAACAAGCTCGAGGTTGAAAAGACCGATAGTATTCCGCGCGGGATCGACAAGCTGTGGAAGCATATTCGCAAAGACGTCGTCGGGCCGGTATGGTTGGTGAATACGCCGAAGTTTATCAGCCCGCTAGCTAAAAGTAGTGTCGATAATCCTGACGTCGTGCAGCGCTTCCAGGCGGTGATCGTCGGTAGCGAGCTATGTAATGGCTTTTCTGAGCTTAATGACCCGATTGACCAATACAACCGCTTCGTCGAGCAGCAGCAGATGCGCGAAAACGGGGATGACGAGGCGATGATGCTCGACATTGATTATGTAGAGATGCTGGAATACGGTATGCCGCCAGCCTGTGGCTTAGGTTACAGCGAGCGAGTGTTCTGGATGTTTGAGGGGGTAACAGCTCGTGAAGGTGTACCATTTCCGCAGCTCAGGCACGAGTACGATGATGTGACAAAAAACACCTACCCAAACGCGAAGTTGCCATAAGCGGCGGCATTTATGGGCATGGAATGTGCAGGTAGTATATATTTACTCTGCCGCGATATTTTCACTATTCTCAGCGATTTCCCCGAGCAGGATGTCGACTTCGTCTGATACGATGTCTTGAAGGTCAGGCACGTTTGCTACAAGCCATTGTTGCAATTGGTCGTCGCTTGCTTCTTGGAGATGAGCGAGTTCTTCGGCTTGCTCTGGAGTAAGCTCTTCAACAATTTCGTTAATGACGCGTTCGTGGAGCGTATTTTCGAAGTGTTCGGAAAGCGCTTGGTAATCTGTCTCGCTTAGCTCAATGCCAAGGTCGGCTAAAAATGCAGGATCAAGTAATGCCATGGTTATTCATTCCTTTCAGTAGGATTTATGTTGTTGTAGATTGCGGCATCTTCCTCATTGATGCGGTGCCGCAGGTCTTCGGAGCCGCTTGCATGGCGGGCTGATACCCTATCGGCCGCGCTAGCCTGGTAGGCTTGTTCGCGGGCGGCGCGTGTTTGCCGCTCGATACTTCGAGTGAGTCGGGATGCCTCGGCCACAAGCCTTGCTTGTTCTTGCTTCAGCTGCTCCTTACGTACCGCATAGCGCTCCCATGTTTGTTTAGCCCGGGCCAATTTGTCCTCGAGTGTTGTTCGACGCGGGTCATCACCGTCTATATGGCCGAGCTCAGCCTGAAGTTCCTCAACCATCTCGTGGGTGCGCGTGCTATGATGTTCGGCCTGTTCAAGACTGCGCGAAGCCTTTTCGAGGGCAGATTTGTTGTGTTCGGCAAGCTCAATAGTTTCGGTGAGTTGGCGGTCAATCTTGGCTTTTTTGGCTCGTTCGCGTCTGGCCTGCTGCTCGACCTGCCTTGATTCACGGCCTACAGTTTCGCGTGCGCATACAAGGCGTCCAACGCGTTTTTGGAATGCAGCGCGTCGCTGCGCATAGTCTTCCATTGACTCATCAGGCCTTTTCTCCAGCCCAAGGCGCTTATTGACTTCTGCGTGATTAAGACCTTCACGCCGTAGGTCGCGGCGCATTTTGCGAAGCTCTTTGCGACCCTCGGCAACAGACTTGATTGTTTTGTAGGCTTCAATTTTCTTCTCCATCAATTCCTTGTTTCGTTTAGCGTAGTCTTTGGCCGCCTCAACTCGCCCTTCCATCTTGCCGGTATGGGAATTGTATCTGCTATATCGTTCATTGCGCTTACTTCCTGCTCGTGAGGCAGCGTTTTTATAGTGGTTGTTCATAAATTTGAAGCGGCTAGTACCAACTTTGGCAAGTTTACGTTGGTACTTATCTTCAGCTGCTTCGTAGCGCCGTCGCAAGTAGTTGTTTTTGGGGGTGCTTAGCATATTTGCCATATCGGCTTTAGCGGCTTTAAAACCATTCAGTGTTTCTGTTGTTGTTTCGTGAACAAGCCTTCGTACGCGAAATGATTTGCCCAATATTTCGGCATCAGTGAAGCGATTGGCTTCGTCGTGGAGCTCGGCTTCGGTTTTTAATTCCGGTAGATCATCAGATGTGGTTTCTACCGTTTCGGCAGCTGGCTGCTCGGGTGGTGGGGTTATTTCTGGTGCGACGGTACTGGTGGGGGCTCTTTCTGACATAGGCTTCCTTTCTGGTGTTATTGTTGTATGCGCTAGCTGCGGTCTTCATCAAGATGGGGTCGATAGCCACTACGCGCTGCCTGGTTCCTGGCGATCTGGACGGCTGTTGCAGTAATCAGCTTTTCGTCTTGATCGTCGAGGATTGAAGCACGGTGTTTTGCCTCCGCGGCGCGTACACCTTGCCGCATCAGGTCGTGGCGCTTTTCCTGGATTCGCAATCGACGCAGGGAATGGTCGTGGATGATTGATTGGATGCGACGCTCACTCAGCCGTTTAACAGCGGCAGAGTAGTGTTCACTTCGGGTTAGCGAGGCGGCCGCAGCCTCTTTGAGCCTTGATGCGCGAAGCGTGTTATCGGCAGTATAGGTTGCTTCACGCTTGGTAGCTTTCTTCTCGGCTCGGCTTGAGAGTCGCTTCCACGCCCAGCGGGTGAGCCACGTGCTGCGGTCTCGTCGCTGGCGGCGGGCGTTAGCACGATTACGCGCTTTGCTGGCTCGGCTTGCGAGTCGTTCATTACGCCCGAGTGTACGGTCATTTTTATTTTCGGCTCGTCTGACGTCACGCAAGTTCTTTTCGACGACGTTGGTTTTGGTTTTATCAAGGCTACGGCGATGTTTGGTAAGCAGTAGCTCGCGGCCCTCAAAAAGAAGGTCTTGTTCAAGCTGAGTTTGACGCGCGGCTTCGGCCTGCTGTTGGGCTTCTTGCTGCTGTTGCTGCTGGGCTGCCTGCATGCGCTCTTGTTCTACAACCTTAAATTCAGCAAAACGGTCACCATAGATGACGCTCAGAAGAGCTTCGAGGTTGCGAACTTCATGAGCCATATTGAGCGTGACGCCCGCTTTTTGATTGAGTCGTGCTACCGATTCGAGATGTGTCGCTACAGTGAGTACGGCGTCCTTGGGGTTGGGAAACGCCGTAATGATTTCTTGCGCCATCGTCGCGCTTGGATCGGTGCGGGGTGCATAGGGCACTTGGTTACGTTGGTTGGTGTTCCGTCGCTGATGAGCGATGAGCGCCAGTGTGTTGAGCATATCCATACCGGGGCCTTCTGGACTGATATAGCGGTTACCGGCATGTGGGCCGTTATCATGCGCCTGCTTGATGGTGGCAACAACAGAGGTAAGGTTCAATTCCATGTCATCGAACTCTTGGCGGGCAAGGTGAGAAAACGATTCGCTTCCGGGTTCGCTGCAGCCAGCAAGTGGTGTGGGCTTTGCCAGCACGCGCACGTCAAGCGGATCGGGTGGCGGGGTATTACCACTCGTGTTGGCGCCACTAGGCACCTGATTGTGCTGAGATCGTTTGTTTTGGCCGGCAGGCATGTTTGTTGTATCTCTTGTTGAACACCTATAGCATACCATAACCACCATAGCTAGTACAAGTGATGGATTTTCGGTATGATAAGAGTAAATAGGAGGAGATGTGATTGAAGTTCGAGCGGTAACCAAAACATACGGTAAAAAGAAAAATACCTTTACGGCACTCGATGATGTATCGTTTACGATTCCCGATGGCGCAAGCGTGGCGATAATTGGCAAATCGGGGAGTGGCAAAAGTACACTTATGCATGTCATGAGTGGGCTCGACCATGCCGATGAGGGTAAAATTCTTATTGGTGACGACAATATACTAGAGTTTAAGCAGAAACAGGCCGACAAATTTCGTAGCGAGACCATGGCCTTTATTTTTCAGAGCTTTTTTGTGCAGGGGAATGAGAGTTGTTATAACAACGTGAGTTTGCCGCTCGAAATCGCTAGGGTACCGTATCGGCGCCGCAAGGCAAAGGTCGAGAAAGCACTTGAAGCTGTGGGGTTGATTGAAAAAAAGAACTCTCGTGCTCGTGATTTATCGGGTGGCCAAAAACAGCGCCTAGCGATTGCCAGGGCGATCGTCAATGACCCGAAAATTTTGTTTGCCGACGAACCAACCGGCAACCTCGATAGCGTGACTGGAGCATCAGTCGAGAAACTGCTGTTTAGTTACAACAAACAAAATAACACCACGCTGATTGTGGTGACGCATGATATCGATCTCGCGAAACGCTGCGATATGCAGGTGTATATAAAAGATGGCAAGGTGATACGTGTGCTAGGAGATAAGTCATGAAACGTGTTGATATTATGAAACGAGCAGGCCGTAATTTGCGCCAGGCAAAGGGTCGCACTATACTGACAAGTCTGGCGATTGCGGTTGGGGCATTTACCCTCACTATGGCACTTGCTGCTGGCCAAGGCACGCGAAACTATGCCGATAACCTACTGAAAAATAATATTGACCCTCAAGCGATGTTTGTGGTGAAGGACAAGTCACTATTTGGCGAAGGCGGTACCGTTGGCCTGCGCGAATACGATCCTGATATTGGGATGAGTAGCGGACGACCAGGGGCCACGCTCAAGCAAATGAATGACCAAGACGTCGCTTACCTGAAATCGCGAAGTGATCTTGAGCAAATTGTGCCGATCTATACACTGAGCCCTAAATGGATTGGTTTTGAAGGGAAAGACAAGAAATACATCGGTGCGATTGATTACTATGACGCCACGATTCTGAGCGATACAAAAGCGGGCTCATTGCCTGCACTCGGTCAACAAATCGCCGACAATGAAATCGTTGTACCGCAAAAATATGCCGAAACACTCGGCATTGATAGTGAAAAGTTGCTCGGTAAGCAGGTAGTGGTAACATTTGCCCAGCAAGCGGTCAATGTCAGCGAGGCCCAGATACAAGCAGCATTTGCACAAGGTGGTACCGACGCTGTACAGCGGTTGGTGAAGCCGAAAGAAGTGGACTTTACCTACACCGTTCGTGCGGTGACCAAAACCAGCACAATGTCCCTCGGTGCTACTCCTAAACTGTTTGTATCTGCCAATAGCGCAAAGCAAATCAATGATTTTCAAACCGAAGGCACTAGCGGAGCCGGTAAGTACATGGGCGTATCGATGCTTGTCAAAAAGGGTAGTAACCCTGAGGTGATAAAGGCAGAGTTAGAAAAAAAGCAGTACTATTCGCAGACCGCTAAAGATGCGCAGGGGCTGCTATTTACGATTGTGAATACACTTCAGGGTATTGTGACTGGCTTCGGGCTGCTTGCACTATTTGCGAGTGTGTTTGGTATTATCAACACGCAGTACATTAGCGTGCTTGAGCGAACAAGCCAGATTGGGCTCATGAAAGCACTCGGTATGCCACGGCGAGCTATTGCCAAACTATTCCGCTATGAAGCGGCTTGGATAGGGTTCTTGGGTGGAGCCTTGGGGGCGCTGGTGGCGTATAGCGTAGGTACACTCGCTAACCCTGCCATTAGTAAGTGGCTTGATATTGGGGACAACCGCATACTTGAATTTGTGTGGTGGCAAATTCTCCTACTGATGCTTGCACTCATACTGATAGCTGTGGTTGCTGGCTGGTTCCCGGCTCGCAAAGCAGCTCGGCTTGATCCGATCGAAGCGCTGCGCACCGAGTAGTTAGTGTGTGAAGTGTTGGCGTGCCAGTGATAAATCGCGAGCGACTTTGGGGTCAAGAGAGTGACTCTGTAGTTCTTTGAGGGCAGCAGGCTGTGTAATGATTCGTATGGCTGTGCCCTCAACTGGTCGGCTGTGTTGCTCAAGGTAAGCTAAAAAGCGTTTATGATATGACAGAAGATTATCGCGTCCAGGCCGGAAACGAGTGATAATATCGGCCGGTAATTCCTTTGTACTAATAGTAAGGATAGTTTGGCTCGGGTTGTGAGTGGGTTTGAGGTGAGCCTCCAGCCCAGTGGGAGTGCCGTGCGCGGCAAGATGGTTCATATACAGTGGGGTACTCGCAAAGTCAAGGTCACTAGGGCGTGGCCAGGACTGTTGTATCAGCGGGTCATTGGTATCTAGCTCGACACCGTATATACACAAGGCTGCACTACCTACCAGCATAGTTTGGGATGGGTCAAGACCAAGATATTCAGCGCTCCGTAGCACGCGTTCTGCGGTAGGTGTGTCGGCGGGGACAAGGGGGGTACTGTGCGAGCGACGCGAGCCAGAAAAGATCATGTATTTATGATAGCATAATTTTTATGAAAAGTCAAACTGTTCCCTAGAGGTGGAGTGCGCTATACTTGAGGTATGTTAGACATTCGCTTCATCAGGGAAAATCCCGACCGCGTGCAAGAAGCCGCGGCGCAAAAAGGTTACCAGGTAAATATCCAGGAGCTTTTGCGTGCTGATGAATCGCGTCGCGAACTCATGACCAAAGCCGATGAACTGCGCGCTAGACGCAATGAAATCGCTGGGCAAATGAAGGGCGGCAAGCCGGCGCAAGAAATTGTGGATGAAGGGAAGCAAGTTAAAGCCAAGCTAGCCGAAGTTGAAGATCACCTACGGGTTGCTGATGAGACGTACCAAAATCAGTTATGGGCAGTTCCTAATATAACACTCAGTGATGTTCCGCTGGGTGGCGAGGAAGACTCTGTTGAAATAAAAAAAGTGGGTGAGCAAAAAACAGGGGCGAAAGATCACCTTGATTTCGCACTGGCACGTGATTGGGTTGATTTTGAAAGGGGGGCTAAAGTTGCAGGCGCTAAGTTCTACTTCGTAAAGGGAGACCTAGCTTTGCTAGAGAATGCGGTGACACAATTTGCCCTGCAAAAGATTGTCTCGCACGGCTTTACATTTATGAGTGTTCCTCACATGGTCAATCAGCGCACGATGATGGGAACGGGTTTTGCGCCACGCACTAGTGACCAGTCGGATGAGTACTGTATAGAAGGAGAAGATTTATCACTAATTGCGACAGCAGAAATTTCGCTCACTGGCTATCATGCCGACGAAGTGATTGAAGAGGCCGCACTACCGCTGCTGTATGCGGGGTACAGTCCATGCTATCGAAAAGAAGCCGGTGCTGCAGGTAAGCATACGCGTGGCCTCTTCCGCGTGCATCAGTTTAATAAATTGGAAATGTATGTCTATACGACGCCAGAACAAAGCGTTGCTATGCACGAGAATATTCTAGCGATTGAGGAAGAAATATGGCAGGAACTCGGTGTTCCTTACCATGTTATCAATATCGCCGCAGGTGATCTTGGAGCTCCCGCAGCGAAAAAATATGATATTGAATATTGGTCGCCAGTCGATGGTAAATATCGAGAACTCACGAGCTGTAGTAACTGTACTGATTTTCAAGCACGAAATCTTAATATTCGCGTAAAGCGATCAAACGGTACGACGGAAATTCTGCATACACTCAACGGCACCGCCGTTAGCCTTGCGAGAACGCTGGTGGCAATTATAGAGAATTACCAGAGAGATGATGGAACATTGGCTGTTCCGGATGCACTACGACAATTCATGGGGGGGCGTGAGGTAATTTAGGTGAAGCGGGCAGTACGCCGGGTAACACGCCTTGGCTATAAACGACTTGCTAAGCCTGTGCTTTTTCGTCAACACCCTGACGGGGTGCATCACCGCCTGATTCGTGCGGCAAAAGTGGTACAAAAACTACCGCTTGCACGTACTCTACCACGGCTATGGGTGCACACATCGCCTGCCTTGAAGCAAGAAGTATGGGGACTTGCTGTGGCCAATCCCGTCGGCCTATCGGCAGGGTTTGATAAGAATATCGATATCGCTACAGTGATACGCAATGTCGGTTTTGGCTTTATGATTGGCGGATCGGTCACCGCCGAGCCATGTGACGGTAACCCAAAACCATGGTTTTATCGGTTGCCGCATACAAAATCGCTTGTTGTCCATGCTGGATTGCCAAACCAGGGTGTACGGCGGATTGCGCGCCGGCTTGAAACCTATCCTCGGCAAGTGTTTGAGAATTTTCCGCTTGGTGTGTCGGTGGCCAAAACGAACTCAAAGGCCAGCGTGAGCGAGCGAGCGGCAATAAAAGATTATTGCACGAGCTTATCGATGCTTGATACACGTAATCTTGGCCAATTTTTTGAAATTAATATATCGTGTCCCAATACGTTTGGTGGCGAGCCGTTCACGACGCCAGAGAAGCTCGATAGATTATTGACCAAAATCGATTTACTAAAGCTTACGCGTCCTGTTGTGGTGAAAATGCCACTTAATTTGAAAGACAGTGACTTTGATGCTCTCCTAGCGGTGATTGTTCGTCATGAGGTGCGGGGGGTGACAATCGCTAATTTACTTCGTGATCGCGAAGGCGTTGATAGTCGTGACGCATTGCCTGCGAGCATAAAAGGTAATCTGAGTGGTGCGCCAACACGCGCTAAAAGCACGGCATTGATTGCGCGCACCTACCGCCAGTATGGTGACAGACTTACAATTATCGGCGTGGGGGGGATATTTAGCGCTGAAGACGCTTACGAGAAAATTCGAGCAGGAGCCACACTGGTGGCGCTCATCACGGGAATGATATTTGAGGGACCGCAACTGGTGGGCGAAATCAATCATGGCTTGGAACAGTTGCTAAAACGCGATGGATATAAAACAATTGCTGACGCAGTAGGCATAGAAGCGCAAAAAGGCGTATACTAGAACCGGTACCGGTTAACAAGAGAAAGGGGTCAGAACATGATCACAAATGTCGAAATAACCGCTGTTGGCAGCTATAGTGCCGATGACTCAACAAAAAAGTACATACGCAAAAAAGTCGGTGCGCTCGACAGGCTTGTACCACGTCACGCACGTAAGTCGATCCATGCCGAGGTGAAAGTGGCCGAAGTCAACCGCGATAAAGGTAACAAGTATGAGGTGGAAGTACTTATTCACGTGCCCGATAAAATCATTACCGCCAAAGACTCGACTATGAACGTGCTCGCTGCGGTCGATATTGTTGAAGCGAAACTTGCCAACCAGCTTCGAAAATACAAAGAAGAGACCGTACCCCATGTTGGTCGCCGCAAACTGCTTGACAGATTTAAGCGCAGCTATGCTCGCGAGCAGTAGCATAAACTCGCCATTTTCTCTTTTATCTCGCTCCTAAACAGCGTATAATAACGAGCAGTATTTCTGATAGTTTCTAAGCGAGGTGTATATATTTATGGTCAGTCGTGACACAGCTCTTACAAAAATCTTTGGAGACCCCCAAAAGCGTATTGTTAAACGCCTACAAAAACGCGTTACCGAAGTTAATGCGCTTGAAGACAAATATAAAAAAATGACCAAAAAGCAGCTGCGTGAGCAGACTGACGTGTTGAAAAAGCGCCTTGCCAAGAAAGGTGTGACACTCGACAGCATACTGCCTGATGCCTTTGCGGTAGTGCGGGAGATGGCTGACCGTGTGATTGGCGAGCGGCACTATGATGTGCAATTGATCGGTAGCATGGTACTTCATGAAGGTAATGTTGCCGAGCTCAAGACCGGTGAAGGTAAAACTCTCATGTCGACACTCGCTGCGTACCTGAATGCTCTAGATGGCAAAGGCGTGCATATTGTGACAGTGAATGATTACCTTGCTCAGCGCGATGCCGGGTGGATGGGGGCTATTTATGAAGCGCTCGGTATTTCGACGGGTGTTATTATTAACGAAGCTTCATTTGTTTATGACGGCAGCTACGACAATGATCACCATACTGACGCTCGTATGCGCAAGCTACGTCCTGTGACTCGTAAAGAAGCCTATATGGCTGATATTACCTATGGTACTAACAATGAGTTTGGCTTTGATTATTTGCGCGATAATATGGTGAACGAAGTTGATCTTGTTCGTCAGCGGGAACTGAACTTTGCTATTGTTGACGAAGTTGACTCGATCTTGATAGATGAAGCTCGGACGCCACTTATCATCAGTGCGCCAGCGGCCGAGAACCCCGATGCCTACTATCAGTTCGCAAAAGTGGCCGCTAAGCTTGTGCCAGAAGACTATGTACTCGACGAAAAGCGTCGTAGTGTTGCACTGAGCGATGTGGGTGTCGAAAAAGTTCAAAAAATGCTTGGTATAAAAAATTTATACACCCCGGAATATGTACGCAGTGTGTATCACGTGGACCAAGCTCTCAGGGCTCAAACCCTGTTTCATCGCGACAAAGACTACGTAGTTACAAATAGCGGTGAGGTGATTATTGTTGACGAGCACACCGGACGACTCAAGCAGGGTAACCGCTACAACGAAGGTCTTCACCAAGCAATTGAAGCCAAAGAGGGCGTCCCGGTGTTGCAAGAAAGTATGACACTGGCGACGATTAGTTTTCAGAACTATTTCCGACTCTATAAGAAGCTAAGCGGTATGACAGGGACAGCTTTTACTGAGGCTGAAGAGTTTCAGCAAATATATAGTCTCGATGTCGTCGTGGTTCCATCGAATAAACCAATTGTTCGCGTCGACCACGAAGACCTGATTTATAAAACCGAAAAAGGTAAGTTGCACGCTGTAGCCGAAGCAATCAAGGCCTACCACAAGCAGGGTCGGCCGGTACTGGTGGGGTCGGGCAGTATCGCCAAAAACGAACTTATCGCGGCCTGGCTCGATAAAGAAGGCATCAAGTACGAAATTTTGAATGCCAAAAACAATGAGCGCGAGGCAGCGATTATCGAAAAGGCTGGTCAAAAAGGTGCGATTACTCTTGCGACTAACATTGCTGGTCGCGGTACTGATATCAAGCTTGGGGCTGGCGTGAGAGAACTTGGCGGATTGGTGGTGATAGGAAGTGAGCGCCACGAGAGCCGACGAATCGATAACCAGCTACGTGGACGCGGTGGGCGACAGGGCGATCCGGGGGATACGCAATTCTATGTTAGTACTGAAGATGACCTGATGCGTATCTTTCAGGGTGAACGAATTGCCGGACTCATGAATCGGCTCGGTGTTGACGAAGATACGGCTATTCAAAATAAAGCAGTCAGTAAGACGCTTGAAGCTGCTCAAAAACGGGTCGAAGGCTACAACTTTGACACTCGTAAAAACGTGGTTCAGTACGACAATGTGATAAACCGCCACCGTAAAGTGGTGTATACTATGCGCCGCAAAATTCTCGATGGAGACAACATTCAGCCAGAAATTCAACGACTCCTTAAGCAAAAAATCGCGGAACTTACCGTCGTACCAGCAAAGAACAATCCAAAATTTGCCGATGAATTTAGCGCAGTGATTCCAGTTAAAGACAATGTTCTAAAAGAAATCGGTGTCGAGAAGAAAGATAAGGCTCGGCGAGAAGCTGCGCTAGCCGCAGCAGAAGAGCTTTACGCGCAAAAAGAGCAAGAACTTGGTGAAGAGCTGATTCGTGGTGTTGAGCGTGAGGTCTACTTACAGATACTTGATACACTGTGGATGCAGCATCTCGAGAATATGCAACATTTGCGTGAAGGTATCCACTGGCGCAGTGTTGGTCAGCGCGACCCACTTGTCGAATACCGCAGCGAATCCCAAAAACTGTTCGATAGTCTGCAGCAGACCCTTCGTGACGAGGTGCTACGAGCGATTTATCACGTCCACAAGTCAGATGCTATTACTCGCGAGGCGGTCGATGATGAACACGATACCGAGCTTACAAAACTTGCTGAGAATTCTGTTGAGCGCGGCGTCAATGAAATTACAGGCGGCGAGTTAAATCGCGACGAAGACTTCGATGGTGTTAAAAAGAGCAAATCAACAACTGAGCTAAACCATCAGCGCAACATAGCCCGCAAAAAGAAGAAGGCGCAGCGCCAAAATCGCAAGAAGAAACATTAGATGAAACACACCACCACTGAGATTAGATTAAAAAACGGCTCACAGGGTCTCTTGATTGATATCCCCGGCGCGACAGTGATGAGTTTTCAGTTTCAGTTCCGTGCTGGTAATCGGTATGCCAAAGCCAAGGATATTTATGAAACACCGCACTTGATGGAGCATATGGCTTTTGGGGCTAACTCTCAGTATCGCAGCGAGCATGCCTACGAAGCAGAATTTACAAAAAACGGCGCCTACCACAACGCCTACACAAGCGATTTGTCGATGGTTTATGTGGCCGATTGCGCTGATTTTGAGTGGGATCGTATCCTCGAATTACAACGACTCGCGATTTGTGAACCACGATTTAATCAGACCGAACTTGAAGCCGAGAAGGGAAATGTTAAAAGTGAGCTGACAGGGTATTTGAACAATCACAACCGAGTACTCTGGCCAAAAATCCAACAGCTGCTTGGTGAGGATGTCTACACCTTTTGGCAGCGGCTACAAACCATTGGCACTGTTCAGCTGAAAGATGTGCGGGAACACCATAGGCGTACCCACACCAGTGACAATATGCGTTTCGTGATCGCCGGCAAACTACATGGGCGTAAAGCGCAGATTCAGCGCATGCTTGAGGCATGGGAACTGCCGCGTGGTGAGCGTTTTGAGGTGCCAAAGGATGAGCTCACGAGCGGTAATCCGACGCTTATCCGTCGCAAAGAAGCAAGCAACCTGACCTTTGGTTGGAGTATGACGCTACCACGCGAATTGACCGATGAAGAAGCCGAGGCTATGAGCTGTTTGGATCAGATTTTGACTGGCACAATGCACTCACGAATTTACGGTGCGGCTCGTAAAAAAGGCTTGGCTTACGGCATGTTTAGTGATACTAGTGTCGGCTTTCATGATAGTAGCTGGGATTTTGGTGGTCAAGTGAATCTTGAAACGGCCGAAGGACTATTCGAAATTATTGTTCGCGAAGTGAAAGCGGTGATGGACGGTAAAATCACCACTGAAGAACTTGATGCTGCAAAATCATATGCACTGGGTCGCCATCAGATGGGCGCACAGACTGTATCGCAAATCAGCAACTTCTACAGCGGGCGCTATTTCGGCGATGGTGTTGTTAAAGAGTATGAAAAGGTCCCCGACGCGATTCGTGGTATCACGCTTGATAGAATGCTAGCGACTGCTCGGGAATTTATTGCCCATAACACGTGGGTACTTGCGGGGGTGAGTAGTGGCGAGAAAGAAGAAATTGTTCAGCTAAATGATAAACTAGAAACAGTATTTAACAGGGGGTAGGGTAGTGAAGGTTGCAATTGCATGGTACGGGGCTGAGGGCCAATCGAGCTACCGCTATTTCACCCAGCTTGGCCATGATGTGACCATTGTCACCCCTAGGGTAGCTTCTGAATTCCCACTTCCCAACGGTGCTAATGCCATTGTTGGCGATGATGCATTTGACCAGCTCAACGGCTTTGATCTGGTGGTGCGCAGTTCATCGGTGCGGCCCGATGCACTAAAAACAGATGGAAAAATTTGGTCGAATACCAACGAATTTTTTGCGCACTGTCCGGCACCGATTATTGGTGTGACGGGCACTAAGGGCAAGGGAACTACCTGTAGTCTGATCGCCTCGATCCTCCGTGCGGCAGGTAAAACGGTTCACCTAGTTGGCAATATCGGTGCGCCTGCGCTTAGCCAGCTTTCACTGATTACGTCTGATGATATTGTTGTCTACGAGCTGAGTAGTTTTCAGCTGTGGGATATACAGCAAAGTCCGCACGTGGCTGTTGTGCTAATGATTGAACCCGACCACCTTGATGTTCATCGCGATATGACCGAGTATCTTGAGGCAAAGGCAGGAATTGCGAAGTTTCAAACGCCAAACGATGTTGTCTTTTTCCATCCGACAAACGATGATAGCCGACAGGTAGCATCGGTGGGCGAAGGAAAGAAGTTGCGCTACGGCATCATGGATGATGGTCAGGTCTATGTGCGAGACGAAGGATTTTATATCGAAGACCGGTTCATTTGCTCGACGGGTGCGCTACAGATTGCCGGGGTTCACAACCTAGAAAACGCTTGCGCAGCGATTAGTATCGCCGCGCTGATACTTGGCGCTACAGACCACGTTGAGGCGGGCCTACGGGCATTTAGCGGGCTACCCCATCGTCTAAAGCATGTTCGGGTTGTCGAAAATATTTCCTACTACGATGACAGCATCGGCACTACCCCCGGTTCAGCGATCTCAGCGCTTAGGTCATTCGGCGATGCGCCAAAAGTAGTCATTCTGGGTGGTTTCGATAAAGGCGCCAGCTACGATGCCGTAGTGCAAGAATGTTATAGGCAGGGTGCGTCGGTGGTCGCGATTGGCCAAAACGGCGAGAAAATTGCTGCACTGTGTGAAAAAGCGGGCGTACGAGCGTGTCGAGTCGTCGGCAGAATGGACGAGGTTGTCGCAGCTGCTCGTGCTGAGGCGCAACCAGGTGGTGTCGTTATCCTCAGCCCGGCAAGTGCAAGTTTTGATCAATATAAAAGTTATAGTGACCGCGGTGACCAGTTTGCTGCGGCAGTGGAGGCACTGTAGTGGAAGCAAATTATACAAAAGGGCAATTGGCAGTCAAGCGCGCATTCTCATCGAGCGATTTAATGGTTCTTGCGGTCACTTTTGTAGTGTTCTTATTGATATCAAACGCCTACTTCTTGGTTAGCTTTTTTACAAGTGAGGAGTTTCTAGCGAGTGAAAAATCGGCATCGTCCATTATTCTTGGGCTAATTGGGCTTGGATTTGTGACATTATTTATATTTGTAGCGACACTAGGAATTGGTATGTTCCTCGTGCGTATGCAGCGGCAAATTATGCTTGGCAATGCGCTACAAATTGAATATAGCGACTATGCGTGGCTGCGCGACTGGGCCAACACCGTGGCGGCCGATCTGGAAATGCCCCGTGTCGAGATTTTTGTGACACAGGATCCCTACATAAACGCCTATGCGTTTGGGTTTATCCGTCCCTATACAATTGTGCTGCACTCCGGTTCGATTCGCTATTTGACACACGAAGAGCTCAAAACAGTAGTGGTGCACGAGATGGGGCACATTAAATATGGTCACACAATGGCTTCTCTTTACCTCACACCGTTTTTAGTAGTACCCGTGCTCAATGTTGTAGGTCAATGGATTGCAGGATTCTGGCAGCGACGAGCCGAGCTTACATGCGACCGACTTGCACTTATGTATATGGCCGATACAGAGCTAGTTAAAGGCTCGCTCATTAAGGTGCATGTTGGGCCAGATGTTGCGAAGGCAATGAACGAGACTGCACGACAATGGCTTCAATATAACGCTGAGCGACCAATGAACCGGTTTGCCCAGACTTTTAGCAGCCACCCATTCTTGGTACGTCGACTCAGCCATCTTGATAGGTGGAAATATCTTGTCGAGGCAGAGCCGACTACTGATCGGCAACCAGCTGCGTAATGCGCCGCGCAATTGCATCGGTCGGTTCGAGTACGATGATAGTATCGCCAGTAATTGACTCGATCAATGTTTTGATCCAGTGATAGTGTGTACAGCCCAGCACGATAACATCAGCCTTATTGGCGATAGCTAATTCGACGGCAGATCTAATTTGCTGTTCATTTACCGCATTATCCTCTATCATTGCGGCCCAGTTTGAGCAGTCGGGCTCACACACGTCGATTGATGCGGCAAACCGTTGCTTCAGGTAGTGGTAACGAGCGCTTTGCAGAGTTGCTGGTGTGGCGCATACCGCGATGGAATGGTGTTTTGTGAGTTCTGCAGCGGTTTTCACCATTGGCTCAATGCCAATGAATAGTTGGGAAGGGTAACGCTCGCGGAGTATTGGTAGCGCAACAGTCGTAGCGGTGTTGCAGGCGATGACGATGACATCGCAGCTTCCCAAGAGCAGCGGCTGGATCGCAGCGTCGGTTAGACGTATGATCTGTTTAGCGGGTTTGGAGCCATAGGGAAGATGAGCGCGATCACTGACCGTGATGATGGTCGCTTGTGGAAAGTGCTGCCTTAGGTCACGGGCTACCGCCTCGCCGCCGATCCCGGTATCAAATACGCCAATTTTCATCTATTAGATTATAATGAATAATATGCAACCACTCAAGAAGCGAGCAGACGAACTGATGATGCTCATTCAGGCCGCTTGTCAGAAGCTCAGAATTGATGCCTTGTGTGAAGAGCTAGCGGTACTTGATGACAAGCTGGCAAGCCCGGGTATATGGCAGGATAGCGATCGTGCTCAACAAATCGCACGAAAGGCTGCTGACCTACGACTTGCTACTGATGAGTGGGTTGGTCTACGCGTAGCGGTACGCGACAGTATCGAGCTTATTGCTATGGATGACGACTCGATGCAAACTGAAATTTCCGAGCAACTCAGCAACCAGGAAGTATTGTACAAGCAATTGAGGAAAGACCTGTTATTCAACGGTAAGTATGATAGTCATGCTGCAATTATTAAGTTAAGTTCAGGGGCGGGCGGCACTGATGCGCAAGACTGGGCGGCGATGCTGGAACGCATGTACCTGCGCTGGGCCGAACGCTCATCAATGCAAGTTGAACAGATCGAGCGGTCGGCCGGCGAAGAAGCAGGCATCAAAAATGCTACCTATGCGGTGCGCGGAGCGTATGCTTACGGTAAGTTACGCAGTGAACATGGTGTGCATCGACTTGTTCGACTGAGCCCGTTTAACTCAGACAATCTCCGTCAGACAAGCTTTGCACTTGTTGAGGTTATGCCTGAGATCAATGCACCAGAAGAAGTCGTTATTGATGACAAAGACCTCAAGATTGACGTGTATCGCGCTGGTGGTCACGGAGGCCAGTCGGTCAATACGACTGATAGCGCAGTGCGGGTGACGCATGTTCCTTCGGGAATTGTGGTGGCAATTCAGAACGAGCGTAGCCAGCTTCAAAACAAAGAGACCGCCATGAAGATACTTCGCGGCCGACTGGCTCAACTTCAGCTTGAGCAACATACTGAATCGCTGGCTGACCTGCGAGCGAATGAGTCGGCAAGCTGGGGTGCGCAAATACGCAATTATGTTCTCCACCCCTATAGTTTGGTCAAGGATACTCGCACCAAGTATGAAACACGTAATGTGCAAGATGTTCTCGACGGAGCAATCGGCGAGTTTATCGACGCTTACCTTGACAGTATGTACAATGAATCGCAGTAGGCTCTATTGCATCGTATCCGTACGGCACGTATACTTACATTATAAGCAAAAGGAGAGTTAGATGAAAAATAAATGGTTAGTACCAGGCATAGTTGCAACGGTTTTAGTTGTGCTGGCGATGATGGTTGGCGGCACCTATAATAGTCTCGTTACGTCCCGCGAAAAGGTGACGAAGGCAGCCAGTGATCTCCAGTCGCAGTATCAGCGCCGAGCAGATCTTGTGCAGCAAGCGATCGGTGTTGTAAAGGGATCTTCGAACTTTGAACAAGACACTCTGACGAAAGTAGTCGAAGCCCGCGCAAAAGCAACCAGCACGCAAATCGATATCAGCAAGGCGACCCCTGAGCAAATCCAACAGTACCAGACAGCCCAAACCGACATGAGTAGCGCGTTTAGTCGACTGCTTGTTACAGTGGAGCAGTACCCTGATATCAAATCAACGCAGGCCTACCAAGATATGCTAGCGCAGGTAGAGGGTACGGAGAACCGTGTTAATGTAGCGCGAACTGATTACAACGAAGTCGCTCGTACGTACAACACGCAGATTCAGCGTTTTCCGACCAACATCGTCGCTGGGCTATTTGGCTTTACTAAGAGCAACTATTTTGAAGCAGAAAAAGGCGTCGAAAAAGCTCCTGTCATCGATTTCAGTCAACAGTAGTTAGCTGGAATCTATGAAAATATTGCCTCGCAGTATCATCGCACTTGCACTCATGGTGGGTGCGGCACTGCTCATAGTGCTTCCGGCGCGTGCACTTGAAGTACCATCTGCGCCGACACTTGAGCGACCGATTGTTGATAAAACCTCAACACTAAGTGAACAACAGATTGATCAGCTCGCTCAGCAAATCACACATGGGCGTGGGGAGAAATCATACCAAGTCGGAGTGCTCCTTATACCGACGCTTGGCCAAGATGAATACCTCGAAGGGTATTCACTAAAAGTGGCTCGAGCGTGGGGGATTGGTGATAAAACCAATAACGGCGTGCTGCTGCTGATTGTCAAACAAGACAAACTAGTGCGTATTGAAGTCGGGACGGGCCTTGAAGGTGACCTCACCGACAGTCGAGCTAAACGAATTATTACGGGTGTTATACGGCCATATTTCCGCTCCGGTGATTACTATACCGGTATAAGTGAGGGCGTGAGGAGTATCCAGCTCGCAGTTGCAAAGGAAGCTGATCCTAAGCTAGCTTCCAGGTCAGAAGCAGACGGTAGTTGGTGGGATATCGTATCAACGTTCGGATTTTTCGTCCTCTTTGGCTTTATGTGGCTCGCTTCGATACTTGGCCGCAGTAAAAGTTGGTGGGCTGGTGGCGTGATAGGCGGCGTGATTGGCTTCATATCGCTGTTTGCTAGTCAGTGGCACCCGCTAGCGGTTATTGCGACCATTATTCTGGTGCCGTTTGGCCTATTGTTCGACTTTGCGGTCTCGCGTAATTACCAGCAGCACAAATCTGCCGGTACGCTACCTTCTTGGTGGGCCGGTGGTGGCAGTATAGGACATGGTTCGGGCGGCGGCTGGTCGGGCGGTGGTTTCGGTGGCGGTGGTTTCAGCGGCGGCGGTAGTAGCGGGAGCTGGTAGTATCATCCTGTGCACGCCAGTGGCAGTACGGTGCTGATTATGCTATACTAGTAGTAATGATTCTGTTAGATAGGGTAACGAAATCGTATGGCAAGGATGATAAGCCGGCACTTAATCGGATATCACTTCATGTTGAGCCAAACGAATTTGTAATCTTGGTTGGGACAAGTGGTGCGGGTAAGTCTACATTACTCAAACTCTTGACCCGTGAGGAAAAGCCAACTAGTGGCAAGATTGTCGTTGGTGGTATCGATTATGACACATTAAAAGATAAGCATATCCCACTGCTTCGTCGTAAGATCGGTGTAGTATTCCAGGATTTTAAGCTTTTGCCACAACGGACTGTGTTTGAAAACATTGCTTTTGCGCTGGAAATTGCCGGAATGACCAACCGCGAGATTAAAAACACCGTACCAAAGGTGATTGAGCTTGTGGGGTTAACTGGTAAGGAAAAAAACTTTCCCCACCAGCTTAGTGGTGGCGAGCGACAGCGAGTTGCGATTGCTCGTGCGGTGGTTCGTCAGCCGAAGATTCTCATTGCTGATGAGCCAACCGGTAACCTAGATCCCAAGCATAGCTGGGACATCGTGCGCCTGCTAGAGAAGATCAACAAATATGGCACGACCGTCCTGTTGACGACGCACAACGTAGAGATTGTGAACAAACTAAAGCGTCGGGTTATCACAATCGATCATGGTAAGATTGTCAGCGATCAGGCGCAGGGGAGCTATAGACAATAATGGCTCAGAAGACTTCTGCTACAAAATCCTTTGGTCGGCGTCGCCATCGTCGTCAGTGGTTGACGTTTCTCAGAATGTGCCGTTATGGGGTGAATAACTTTACTCGCAACGCCTGGCTGACCATTGCGGCAACTGCGGTGATGACCATTACTCTGCTTATTCTATTGATTACTGTAGTGGCGCAAAATGTACTGTCTGATACGGCAACAACTGTAGGCAAACGAATCGATCGCTCGATTTACCTGAAGGCCGGTACAACCGAGCAGCAGGCCAAAACGATTTTGGCTGACCTGATGGCGCTATCCAATGTCGATTCTGTGAAGTTTGTCAGTACCGAGGAGGGAAAAGCGGATTTTGCAGAGAAGAACAAAAGCAGCCTAGGAACACTTAGCGCCCTCAACGAAGCAACGAATAAAATTCCTGCCACTATTCGTATAAGCCTTATCAATGTCAACGATACCAGTCAGATTGTTGCATATGTTAATAATAGTACTGAGCTAAAGAAGTATATTGACGCCAACCGTAAACCATCTTTTATGGGTGATCGTAAATCGGCTACTGATACTATCGCTGATTGGACACGATTGGCACAGCAGCTTGGGATTGGTATGAGCGTGGTGTTTGTTAGTATCTCAATGCTAATCATTTTTAATACTATTCGTATGGCAATTTTCAATCGAAAAGAGGAGATACAGATGATGAAGCTGATTGGTGCAGATCGTAGCTTCATACGCGGGCCTTTTGTTGTCGAGGCGATTGTGTATGGTTTTATTGCCGCTGTGGTAGCGACGGCGCTTGGAATTACACTTATGTCAGTATTTGCACCCAATATGCAGTCTTGGGGTATTGAAATTGGCCCAACCGTTGATTTACTGACTACATATATAGCCTTTGTGCTGCTTGGAATGATTGCTGTCGGGGCGCTGATTGGTACGATTTCATCGCTTCTCGCTACTCGTCGCTACTTAAGGCTGTAGACAGTAGTGTTGAGCGCTATTGACAATAACATGGAGCTTATGGTAATATGAAACTAATGAAACCACGGTCCACCACACCAGTTTTCAAAGGCCTCGCCACTAAGTCGCTATTGGTAGCGGGTGCTGTGCTGATGGCACTGTCAACACCGATGGTTTTCTCCTCTCGCGTTCTCGCTGACAAGTGGGATGATCAGATCAATGCGATCAATGCCGAGATTAACAACCTACAAGCTCAGGCTGCGGTTATTGCTGAACAGTCACGCACACTAGCAAATGCGCTCGCAGCGCTAACCGCCCAGAGGCAGACAATCCAGGCACAGGTTGATCTTAGCCAGGCGAAATACGACAAGCTTGTCAATGACATTGCTGAAACCGAAAAACAAATCGCTGACAATAAAGATGCACTAGGGCAGATTATTGCTGACATGTATGTCGATGGCTCAATTTCGCCGCTTGAACTGCTTGCTAGTGCTAGCAACATCTCTGACTACGTCGATCAACAAGAGTACCGCTCATCCATTCAGACTAATCTCTCTGATACCATCGCTCGGATTAATGAGCTGAAAAAGCAACTTGAAGCCCAAAAAGCCGATGTCGAGCGTGTCTTGGCAGACCAAAAATCACAGCGCGATGCCTTGGCGGCCAAAGAAGCCGAGCAAGCAAAGCTGTTGTCCGATTCACAAGGGCAAGAGTCGGTATACCAGTCGATGATTGGTGATCGTAATGCCCAGATAAATAGCCTCAAAGATCAGCAGCAAGCTGAAATTCGTGCTCGCTTGCAGCAATTTGGTGGCGGCGGAAGCGCTGTTGCCGGTGACCCTGGTCGTGGCGGCTACCCAAATTACCTTGCCAATGCTTATCAGGATAGTCTTGTCGATCCATGGGGTATGTATAACCGCGAGTGCGTGAGCTATGTCGCGTGGAAAGTATTCCAGAAAAATGGCTATATGCCGTACTGGGGTGGAGTCGGAAACGCAAATCAATGGCCTGGCAACGCGCGCGCGGCAGGCATCACCACCAGCTCAACACCTCGTGCAGGTTCTGCCGGCGTAATTACTGCGGGTTATTATGGTCACATTGTCTGGGTTGATAGTGTCAACAGTGACGGAACGATTAACATCAGCCAGTACAACGAATGGCTTCCTGGGCTAGGCTGGGGCTATTATTCAGAACGCTACAACGTATCGCCATACGCATACAACGTGTATATCTACTTCTAAAGTAGTTTAAATCCGTCATTTTACTAGCAAGCGACTGGCCGGTACGCTATACTAGCATGAGTATTATGATTGATCAGCAAAACGAAGGACAGGCCGTAAGCAACATGCCTACTACGCGACCGCCGGTGCATACGCGAGCCAAAAGGATGTCGAATAGCATGATGCTATTTGTTGTAGCGGTTTGTCTTGTTGTCGGCTTTGTTGCGGGTACACGTAGCCGTGAACTCTATGCGGCAATTGCGCCTGTATTCGGTATCAAAGCCAGCGCTGATACGCTTGATCTGCAGATTGTTCAGCAAGCATATCAAGAGCTCAAGGCCAATTACGATGGCAAACTCGATACGAACACACTTGTTGATGGAGCTGCAAGGGGTATGACAGCCGCCGCAGGTGACCAGTATACGGTATTTATGGATAAAGCCGAGGCTGAAGACTTCACGAAGCAGCTGAGTGGCGAGGTAAGCGGCATTGGCTGTGAAATTGGGATTCGCAGCAAGCAGCCGACGATACTGCGCGTGTTAACCGACTCGCCAGCCGAAAAAGCTGGCGTAAAGGCGGGAGATATTATTACCAAAGTAAACGACACGGTTGTAAGCGGCGCCGACTCAGGTTCTGTGGCAGAAAAAATTCGTGGAGACGTAGGAACATCGGTACGAGTAGCGGTGTTGCGCGGGCAAGAAGCCAAAGAATTCACCATTACCAGGGCGAAGCTGAGCGATGCTAGTGTACGTTGGAGTATCGACAATGGTATTGGCAAAATGATTATTTCGCGGTTCGATACTGAAACGGGCGATCTGGCAGCAAAAGCGGCTCGTGAATTTAAACAAGCCGGGGTGCGTGGAGTAATTCTTGACCTGCGTGATGACGGTGGTGGGTACCTGGATGCCGCTCGCGATGTTGCTAGCCTGTGGCTGCGCGAAAAACTCATCGTAACTGAAAAATCGGGTGATGTGGTGACGGACCAAGTGAAATCACGTGGCGACGCAGTGCTTGATGGCGTAAAAACCGTCGTTCTCATCAATGGAGGCAGTGCTAGCGCGAGTGAGATTGTTGCCGGAGCTTTGCAGGACTACAAGGCCGCGACCATTATCGGTGAAAAAAGCTTTGGCAAGGGGACGGTACAAAAACTCATCAGCCTCCCAGATGGCCGTCAAATTAAGGTTACGATAGCGCGCTGGTATACACCCAAGGGGAAAAATATAACTAAAGAAGGTATCACTCCAGATGCTACCGTACAGCTCACGAGCGACGACACCAATGCCGGAAAGGACCCCCAACTGGAGGCTGCACGTGCTGCTCTGTAAAGAGAGTGCTTGTGCTAATCGCCAGCCTGGCGTACTATAGAAGTAATATGGATGCAGTAAAGAAGAAAATCTTGCTTGTCGAAGATGACACCGCACTCGCTGCTGTGTATCGTTCGCGACTTGAGCTCGAAGGGTTCGATATAAACGAAGTACATAATGGTGAGGAAGCGCTGTCGGCGGCAATGTCGTTCAAGCCGGACCTCATACTGCTCGATGCGATGATGCCCAAAATTAGCGGTTTTGATGTGCTCGATATTTTGCGTAACACCCCCGAAACCACCAATATCCGCGTGATTATGCTGACTGCGCTTAGCCAGCCGAAGGACAAAGAGCGTGCTGAGCAGCTCGGTGTCGACGACTACTTGGTGAAATCACAAGTAGTAATTGGTGATGTGGTTGCTAGGGTGAAACACCATCTTGGCCTGGATACTACTGTACCAACTGCTCCCAGCCCCAACGAATAATTTTGCATTGTATGTACGATAATTTAGCAAAAGCGTATTGACTTTTAGTCAATTTTTTGCTATAGTGTAATATGAACTACAGTAAAATTAAAAAATATAAAAGAAAAACAATGTTTGAACGATTCAAAAAGCCAAAATCAATAGTAGAGCTACAGCCTGAGCGCCAAGTTTCGCCCTTTGACCCTCGTATTTTCTTGTATACCCCTCAAGAGCGTGCTCTTGGCACGAACCACGTCGCGGTTAAACGCAACCGCACGAATGTTATTGAATCCGGGTGGGCTGTCGTAGGGGAAAGCGAAGACGGTTTGCTCAGAGAGGTACGTAAAAGTAGTGGCGTCGATGAGTACGGGCAACCCCAGGAATTAATAAAAACTGTGTCTCTAGAGGATATCCAAGAGGCAGAGCATAAGCTTGAAGATAGCTATCGTCAGCAAGCTGCGGCTATGGAGGCCGAGCGAGAAGCCCACCGAGTAGAGCAAGAGCGCCTGGCCCGCGAACGTGCAGCCTTTGGTGAACGCGCCGCCCGTCTAGTTGAGTATGATGAAGACGGCATGATTATAGTGCCCAGCTGGATGGAGCGACCACAGGTTGCCCGAAGCACTCCTGCACCCGTTGTTAGCCCCAAGTTGCAGCACCGCGCACAGCAAGCTGCTGCCGAGGTCGTCACTCCAAATGGTGATGTGCAAAAAGCTGATGAACAGCAAGAGCGCCGTGCTACGAAGTCGAAACTGGCAGGACTTGTAGATATGCTTGATAGGAAAAACTATTCGACCGACCCTGTATTTAGGGCCAGCCGCGGGGCGGGTGAACTAAAAGAAATGGTGGATAGTAGAGTAGGACTACGCGGTGAAGAGTCAGGCGCACTGCTCCGTCTTAGCCAAGAACTCTTTAGCCTACAGATGGATACCCATATGGGCAGGCTCGTCACAACAGAAGACCTGCATGCGATTTCGACTAAGCTAGCAAAACTTCTTGCTACCATGACAGACTAACCGGTTGCCGCGTAACGTAAAAACCGCCTTACAAAAGGCGGTTTTTACGTACTAGAACAATGTTATTCGACCACTACTTGGGTGCGGCGAGCGGTGTGGCCAGTGAACTTTGCTTTTTTCACCTGCTTGAAACCAACGATACCGTCGACAGCGGCATGAATAGTGAAGTTGCGGCTAATGTAGGTGCCTGGGCCAGCGATTTTGGTACTGCCGGTCTGACGAACCAATACTTGGCCTGCGGTAACTTTTTGACCACCAAATCGCTTCACACCAAGGCGTGCGCCGGCATTGTTGTGGACGTTCTTGCTTGAACCACCTGCTTTAACGTGTGACATATCACTCCTTAGATTTTGCTATAAATAATCTATCTGATTGTACACTAACAGATAGGTTTCGTCAAGACTTTTCGAGCAATAGTAGCTCGCGGGCGACCACCTGGTCTTCGCGGTAGTACAGTAACTGACTATCACGTACATGACGCAGGTGCACGCGGCGGTAACCGAGCGTGCCTAGCGTGTCAATGAGTGGCAGGTGAGTGAATGAGTCACCGGCGCCACGCCAGGCGGGAACGGCCACGCATAGCGGCGTGCCTACTGCGAGTTGTGGAGCGAGGTTACGGAGAAACGAACTAATAATATGATCGCAATTGCCACGCACTTCGGTGAGCTTGGCGGCAGAAGGCGGTGCACTGAAAGGCTGGCCGAGGTAGGTTTCGGTGGCAATAGCATCGATAGGTAATTGCCACGAAGTATCCATCGCGTCGCCTATAGTAGTGCGCACACTAGGAGCAAGGTGATATTTGTCTGTTAGCCAGCGTAGGTTGGCCTGGGTATAGTCAACCATTTTAGCCGACAGATCGGTGCCATAGACGCCGAAGCCAAGCAGCGCGGCTTCTTGCAGCAGCACACCGGTGCCGCAAAACGGGTCAAGAACAGTGCTACCAGGAACATGTGCCGAACTGCCGAGCATATTTACCATCATGCGGGCAAGTTTTGGTGGCAGCATGCCCACATATGCATCACGCTTGGGGCGGCCTTGGTCGCGAGCGGCAAAGGCAGTGATGTTCTGGGCGCCGATGCTTTCGGCAACAATAACATTGCCATTACTGGCACGCACTATCAGCAGCTCAACATGGTTGCGTGAAAGCCCAAGTTTATTATGATGACTGGTTGCGCTGGTAAGGGCAGGGGCAGTATTGGGGATCAGCCGTAGGCTGACGCCTTGCTTTTTGAGGCTTGATTTTAGAATAATGCCAGTTTTTTGGACATCGCGTGCACCACAACTAAAGCCATAGGCACTAATACCGAGAGTGATTTTACCCTCGTGTCCAGCCCAGCCGCGGACATATGTGTCAATGATGGTTTTGCTGACACGTTGCCAGTCGCCGCGTAGTTCGGCCACGACCAGCCCGGCCTTTTGGCTGCCACCCAGCCTGTCAAAGTCAAACGAAGGACTATCGATGAGCGCAGAGGTATCGCTAAACCACCTAGTTGACGCTGAACCAAAAAGTTGTTCAAGCTCGGCCATGCCGAGAGCGGGTTGTCGACCGAGTAGAGCGATGTACATAGATATAGTATACTAAATACTATATGAAACGTCTGTCATTTCGTACGTGGCTCAGCGGCATATCGCTGCTTTTGATCGTGGTACTGCTGTATGTCTCTCGTCACGAAATTGCCCGTGCTTGGGAGCTGGCATCAAAAGTTGATGTGTGGGTACTACTATTCGTAATACCAGTGGTAGCAATCGGCTACCTGGCGGCCGGAGAAATGGTGTTTTCGTACATGCGTCAGAAAAAACTGATTGATCATGTGAGTATATGGACGCAAATGCGGATTTCTCTCGAGCTTAATTTTGTGAACCATGTACTGCCAAGTGGGGGAGTAAGTGGTATCTCGTACATGAACTGGCGACTCGGTAAGTTAGGCGTGAAGACCGGTAAGGCTACGATGGCTCAAGCAATTCGCTACGTGGTAGGGTTTGCAGCCATGATTACACTGTTGCTGCTGTCTGTACTTATAGTAACAATCGACGGCACGGTTAACCGCTGGATTATATTCATGAGCTCCGCCCTGGTTGGGGTCATGATTATATCGACAATGCTAGGAATGTACTTAATGAAAAGCGTAACGCGACTGAGCCGCTTTGCGCACTATGTGGCCCGCGGATACAACCATATAGTAAAAGTGCTTACACTAGGGCGCATACCTCACGCAATCACTGCAATTGCAATCCAAACATTCCTTGAAGAGATGCATGAGGACTTTGTTGAGCTCATGAGAGATCGCCGCATACTCATAAAGCCGTATTTGTGGGGGCTGTTCTTTGTAGTTACAGAAATGGCAATTTTCTGGATTGTATTCTGGTCGCTTGGCTCGCCCGTCAACCCCGCACCCATTTTGAT